>NZ_JAKFFD010000030.1:0-42052 GCF_036675385.1 Pseudarthrobacter sp.
AATAAATTGGTATCAACAAACTTGGCACACTATTGAGTTCTCAAACAACAGACACACCCGGCACCACCACAACCATTTCAATCGGCCGTGGATCGCTCCGGAGCAACTTTTCAAACTTACCCGCTGGTCTCACTCTTGTCAAACCGGCATCCGCGACGTTCTCAGCCTGAGGCTTTCGTGTCGGTTTTTTCGGTCTGACTCCGTGGAGCAGCGCGGAAATAAACTCTACCACCACTTTGCCGGGATGGCCAACCAAGCCCCAAACAGCCCTCTGCACCCCCACCCTGAGGGCAGCAAAAAGCCCGGAATCTCAAGGAATTCCGGGCTTTTCGCCGCGCACTTAAGAGAGCGGGTTCACACTCTTCGGTCCGCCGGCCGCCAAAGGAACGGGCTTGAAGTACGCCGCACCCAGGGGCGGCAGCGTCACGGTCAACGATGCCGGCTGGCCATCAAGCCCTTCGTCCAGGGCAATCAGCTCACCGCTATTCAAAACACCTGAACCGCCATAGGCCGCAGCATCAGTGTTGAGCACTTCGGTCCAGCCCCCGGCAGCGGGAACGCCGAGGACATAGCCCACATGCGGCCCGCCGGAGAAGTTGACGGCGCACACCAACGGATTGCCGTCCTTGTCCCAGCGGACAAACGTCAGGACATTGCGGTCGGCGTCCCCACCGTTGATCCACTGGAACCCACCGGGCTCGTTGTCCCGCGCGTAGAGGGCCGGCGTCGAGCTGTAGAGCTCGTTGAGGTCCTTGGTGAGGAGCTGCAATCCGCGGTGCGCCGGAATGTCGGCCAGGTACCAGTCCAGCCCGTGCTGCTCGGACCATTCGGCCTCCTGGCCGAATTCGGTGCCCATAAAAATGAGCTGCTTTCCCGGGTGCGCCCACTGGTAGGCAAAGAAGGCGCGCAGGTTGGCCAGCTGCTGCCAGCGGTCCCCCGGCATCTTCCGGAGCATGGAGCCCTTGCCGTGCACTACTTCGTCGTGGCTGATGGGGAGCAGGAAGTTCTCGGTGAACGCGTAGACCATGGAGAACGTCAAGGTACCGTGGTGCCACTTCCGGTTGACCGGGTCCTCGGAGGCGTACTTGAGGGAGTCGTGCATCCAACCCATGTTCCACTTGAGCCCGAAGCCCAGGCCGCCGTGGCTTGTGGGGGCGGTGACACCGGGGAAAGCCGTGGACTCTTCGGCGATCATCACCGCGCCCGGGTGTGTCTTGTAGACGGTGGCGTTGACTTCCTGGAGGAAGGAAATGGCTTCCAGGTTCTCGCGTCCGCCAAAGCGGTTGGGCGACCACTGCCCGTCTTCGCGCGAATAGTCCAGGTACAGCATCGAGGCCACCGCATCAACCCGGAGTCCGTCGATGTGGAACTCATCAAGCCAGTACAGCGCGTTGGACACCAGGAAGTTCCGCACCTCGGTGCGGCCGAAGTCGAAGATCAGCGTTCCCCAGTCGGGGTGCTCGCCCAGGTTCGGGTCGGCGTGCTCGTACAGGGGTTCGCCGTCGAACTGGGCCAGCGCCCAGGCATCCTTGGGGAAGTGCGCCGGAACCCAGTCCAGCAGCACGCCGATTCCGGCCTGGTGCAGGGAATCCACCAGGAACCGGAATTCGTCCGGATGGCCAAAGCGCGACGTCGGCGCAAAGTAGGACGTCACCTGGTAGCCCCAGGAGCCGCCGAAGGGATGTTCGGCCACGGGCATGAACTCAACGTGCGTGAAGCCCAGCCATTTGACGTAGTCCACCAGCTCTTTGGCGAGCTCGCGGTAGCCCAGGCCAAGGCGCCAGGATCCGAGGTGGACCTCGTAGGCGCTCATCGGCGAATTGTGCGGGTCACGCTGGGCGCGTGCCGCCATCCATTCGGCGTCCTTGAAAACGTAGGACGGTTCCACCACGCGAGACGCCGTCAGCGGCGGGACTTCGGTGCCGAAGGCCAAGGGGTCCGCCTTTTCGACCCAGTGCCCGCTCTTGGACTTGATCTCGAATTTGTAGCACGCTCCTGCTAAAACGCCTGGAAGGAAGACTTCCCACACGCCCGATGACCCCAGCGAGCGGAGCGAATTTTCGCGGCCGTCCCAGGCATTGAAATCGCCCTTGACGCGGACCGCCTGCGCGTTCGGTGCCCAGACGGCGAAGGAGACGCCGTCAACATCGCCGAGCGAGGACTTGTAGTGCTGGACGTGCGCGCCCAGGACTTCCCAGAGCTTCTCGTGCCGGCCCTCGCCGATCAGGTGCAGGTCCACTTCACCCACGGTGGGCAGGTAACGGTACGGCTCATCCACCGTCAGGGGCGCGGCACCGGCGTAGGTGACTTCCAGCCGGTAGTCGGGGACGTGGCCGGCCTGCAGCGGTTCGAGGACTGCCACCCATACCCCGTTGTTTTCGTGGGTCATGGGCACTGAGCCCACGGCAGTCACCACGCTCACTGCCTCCGCGAGGTGCTTAAGCGTCCGGACCGTCACATGGCCGTGGTCGTCCAGGTGGGCGCCGAGCACTGAGTGCGGCGCGTGGTGTTCGCCGTTCGCCACGCGGGCCAACGTGTCCGGGTCCACGTGAAGAGGCACCCGGGGCCGGTCTGTACGTGCTGAGCCTGTCATTTTCATACCTTCCGATGCTGCTCCGGCCTGATCGCCGGAGCCTTTAACGCTGAGGAGCCGCCTGGACGCATTCGTTGGAATGGCCAGCCAGTCAGGTCTGTTCCGCAATTCATATACGACTTCGTAAAGGGCCTTGTCCAGCCACAATGCCACAAAGAGCGGTGAAGTCCGGTCGATGGTGCCGGGTGTGACTGCGGCATAGCCGGCAAGGAACGCGTCCGCGCAATCATCGACCCAGGACGCCGGTACGCGGGCACCCTGATATTCGCGTTCCGCCGCCCCTGCCGCATAGTCGAAGGAACGCAGCATTCCCACCACGTCCCGGAGCGGCACATCGGGGAAGTTGCGTTCGGCGATGGGCCGCAGTGGCTCACCTTCAAAATCAAGGATGGCCCACCGGCCGGGCTGGCCGCCGTGGCCGGGGACCTGCAGGATCTGCCCGAGGTGGAGATCGCCGTGGATCCGCTGCAGCGGCCCTGCCGGCACGCCGTCGAGCTCGCCAAGCAGAGCCTCAAGCGCGTCGTCGTAAGGCCCGACGGCGGCACTGGCTTCCGCCCATGCCTGCCGGACCCGCTGGGCGACTCCGGGCGCAATGAGCTGACCCGGGGCCGGTTCAACCGCTGTGCCGAGTGCTTCCGCCAGCCGCCGGTGGACTGTGGCTGTGGCCGCTCCCAGGGCATGCGCCTCGGCGGTGAAGTCAGCACCGGTGCGCGCGGCATCCACGGCCAGGCGCCAGGCATCGCGGCCGCCCGCGAGGAATTCGTGGGCTACGGCAAGCTCGCCCTGCGATGGCACCTGTGCCGGGAGCTCCGATGACACCGGCGCTTGCCATTCCCCGCGGACCCACCCGAGCGTGGCCGGAACCTCGAAGGTGCCCTGGGCCGTCAGTGCCGCCCCTACCTCGACCTCGGGGTTGATCCCTTCGGAGAGGACGCGGAAGAATTTCACGATCGCCGCGGACTCGCCGTCGTCAACAATGACAGAGCTGTTGGACTGCTCGCCGGACAGGACTTTGACCATTCCGTGGGCGGTGGGCAGGCGGTGCTCCGACCGCGTGCGGTGGCCCGTCGCCGAACCCGTGCTCGAGCACGCTTCGGACCGGATCAGCTCCAGCCAGGAGGACACAAAGGAGGGATCATGCACGGCGTCGTAGATCCAGGCCATGCCGGCCCCGGGGGCCTGGCCCACCAGTGCCCGCTCCGCTCCGGCAAGCGGACTTGCCCGGTAACTCAGCGGGACCTGGACCACGTCAGTGCGGAGTCCGCCGTCGGCCGTCCGGGAGGAAACAGCCAGCAGGAAGATCTCCAGCCGGGCCTGCCCGGCGGCATCCTCGAGGCTCAGGCTGCCTGCCTGTTCCAGCGAAAAGTCGGCTGTCTTCACGGGGAACCACCGCTGGTGCGGAAGCCATTCTCGAAGGACGGCGCTTAGTGGGGCTGTGAGGGTGGGCTGGGCCATGTCAGTTCTCGATGGACAGGATGGGCAGTGCCTGCGTGTACGGGGAGGCCGGGTTGGACGTCGCAGAGCGGATCCGTAGCCAGAAGAAATCGTGGCTTCCCAGGGTCAGCGTCAGCGATCCGTTGTCGTCGATCCCGGGGAACGGCTGACCGCCGAACACATCGCGGAGTCCGCGGCCGGCAAACTGGGGAATCCGCAGTTTTACCGCGACGGGGTGCTGCGAGAGGTTGAACGCGCACAGAATGGATTCGCCGGGGAGCCCCGCAGTGTTGTCCTCCGAAAGTTCCCGGATATACGCCACAATGGCGTCGTGGTCGGCTTCGACGTGTTTGAACGCGCCCAGCCCGAAGGCAGGGTGGTTCTTGCGGACGCTGAGGATCTGCCGGGTCCAGCGGAGCAGGGAACCGGAGTGGGCGGCCTCGGCTTCCACGTTGGCCATGGCGTAGTTGTACACCAGCGACTGGATGACCGGCAGGTAGAGCTTGCCGGGATCAGCGCTGGAGAATCCTGCGTTCCGGTCCGGGTTCCACTGCATGGGGGTGCGCACAGCATCGCGGTCGTCGAGCCAGATGTTGTCCCCCATGCCGATCTCGTCCCCGTAGTACAGGAACGGGCTGCCAGGCAGCGACAGCAGCAGCGCATTGATCAGTTCGATCTCGGCCCGCGAATTGTCCAGCAACGGCGCAAGCCGGCGCCGGATCCCGATGTTGGCGCGCATCCGGGGGTCCGGGGCATACCAGCCCAGCATTGCCGCACGCTCGTCGGCCGTGACCATCTCCAGCGTCAGTTCATCGTGGTTGCGCAGGAACGTCCCCCACTGCGCCCCTTCGGGGATCTCCGGGGTGTCATGCATGGTCTCGATGATCGGAGCGGCCTTCTGGTCCCGCAGGGCGTAGTAGAGGCGCGGCATGATGGGGAAGTGGAAGGCCATGTGGCATTCGGGCTCTTCCGCTGTTCCGAAGTATTCCACCACCTCGTTGGGCGGCTGGTTGGCCTCGGCGATGATGACCCGGCCCGGGTAGCCTTCGTCCACCATGGCCCGCAGCTTGCGCAGGAAGTCATGGGTGGCCGGCAGGTTTTCGCAGTTGGTCCCCTCTTCCTCGAAGAGGTACGGGATGGCGTCCGCCCGGAAACCGTCGATGCCCTGGTCCAGCCAGAAACGGACCACGTCAAAGAGCGCTTCGATGACCTTGGGGTTCTCAAAGTTCAGGTCAGGCTGGTGGCTGAAAAAACGGTGCCAGAAGAACTGCCGGCGGATGGGGTCGAAGGTCCAGTTGGACTCCTCCGTGTCCACGAAGATGATGCGGGCGTCCTGGTACTTCTCGTCAGTGTCGCTCCACACGTAAAAGTCGCCAAAGGGACCGTCCGGGTCCTTGCGCGATTCCTGGAACCAGGGGTGCTGGTCCGAGGTGTGGTTCAGCGGCAGGTCAATGATGACCCGGACGCCGCGGGCATGGGACTCGGCCACCAGCCGCTTGAAGTCGCTGATGGTGCCGAACTCATCCAGGACGGAGTTGTAGTCCGAAATGTCATAGCCGCCGTCACGCAGCGGCGACTGGAAGAACGGCGGCAGCCACAGGCAATCGACGCCGAGCCACTGCAGGTAGTCCAGCCGGTCGATCAGGCCGGAAAAGTCGCCCGAACCGTCGCCGTTCGCATCCGCGAAGGCCCGCACCAGCACCTCATAGAACACAGCTTTCCGATACCAGAGCGGATCGTGGGCCAGGCCAGGGGCGTTCAGCTCAAACGTGCTCTTGGGGGTGAAATGCTGGCTGGAACTCTGCGGGTTAAAGCTCACTGATGCAATCTCCTCACGCTCAGGATGTGGGCGGGTTCAACGTGCGCGTCCAGGCGGACGTAGTTGTATTCGCCCCATTCCCAGGATTCGCCGGAAATGAGGTCATCCACCCGGAACCCGCCGTTGGGCGACAGATCCTCGGGGTCCAGTTCCAGCGCAGCCAGATCCAGTGAAATGGTGCTCTCCCTGATGCCGTGCGGATCAACGTTGACCACCACAATGATGGTGTCCTTGGTGCCGTCCGGCAGGGTCTTGTGCTTGGAGTACACCACCGTGGCGTCGTCGGTGCTGTGGTGGACCGTGAGATTCTGCAGGTCCAGCAGCGCCGGGTGGTTGTGCCTGATCGCGTTGAGCGTGGTCAGGTACGGCGCCAGGGTCCGGCCTGAGGCAGCGGCAGCATCCCAGTCACGGGCTTTGTATTCGAATTTCTCGTTGTCGATGTACTCTTCCGCGCCGGGGCGGGCAACATGCTCATAAAGTTCGTAGCCGGCATAAACGCCCCACAGGGGGCTGGCGGTGGCGGCCAACGCCGCACGGATCTTGAACGCGGCCGGACCGCCGAACTGCAGGTATTCCGTGAGGATGTCCGGCGTGTTGACAAAAAAGTTGGGCCGGAAGTACGCCGGGGACTCGTGGCTGACCTCAGTGAAGTAGGTTTCGAGTTCCTTTTTGGTGTTCCGCCACGTGAAGTAGGTGTAGGACTGCTGGAAGCCCGCCCGCCCCAGGGCGTGCATCATTGCAGGGCGCGTGAACGCTTCCGCGAGGAACACAACGC
Source organism: Pseudarthrobacter sp. (assembly GCF_036675385.1). Taxonomy (NCBI): domain Bacteria; kingdom Bacillati; phylum Actinomycetota; class Actinomycetes; order Micrococcales; family Micrococcaceae; genus Pseudarthrobacter; species Pseudarthrobacter sp. The sequence continues at coordinate 6,622 of NZ_JAKFFD010000030.1, forward strand.
CAGGGGTCTTTTTGTTGACCTGGCCAATGAGCCATTCCCAGAACCACACCGGTTTGGTGTGCGGATTATCCACCCGGAAGATCTTCACGCCATGGCTGACCCACAGCAGCACGACCCGCAGGATTTCCTTCGCAAGCCCTTCCGGATCATTGTCGAAATTGAGCGGGAATATGTCCTGGTATTTCTTGGGCGGATTTTCCGCGTACGCGATGCTCCCGTCAACCCGGGTAGTGAACCATTCCGGGTTGGACTGCACCCAGGGGTGGTCCGGCGCGGCCTGCAGCGCCAGGTCCAGGGCGACTTCCAGACCCAGTTCGTTGGCACGGGCAACAAAGGCGTCGAAGTCCTCGAACGTGCCCAGTTCCGGGTGGATGGCGTCGTGACCGCCCTCCTTGGCGCCGATGGCCCAGGGAGAGCCGGGATCATGCGGGCCGGCAATGAGGGTGTTGTTGGGGCCCTTGCGGTGCTGGATACCGATGGGGTGGATCGGCGGCATATAGATTACGTCGAAGCCCATTTCCGCCACCGCTTCCAGCCGCTTCGCCGCGGTCCGGAAATTCCCGGACGTCCATGCCCCGGTGGTGGCGTTCCTGACGGCGCCTTCGGACCGGGGGAAGAATTCGTACCAGGCTCCGCGGCCTGCGAGATCGCGCTCCACAAGCAGCGGGAACTGCTCGGAAACCGTGATCAGTTCGCGGATTGGCTGGCGGTCCACGATGGCGGCGACGTCCGCGCCGAAGCCGGCTGCCAGACGCTCCTCATCGGTGAGGGACCCGTTGCCCAGAATGGAAGACGCCATCCGGAGGGTACGCCTGTCGGACGCATTGCGGGAGGAGTCGTCGGCCGCGTCCGAGAGCAGCGCAGAGCCTTCTGCGAGCATCAGCTCGACGTCGATGCCTGCCGCCACCTTGACCTCGGCGTTGTGGTGCCAGGTTCCGTAGCGGTCGTGCCAGGCCTCGATGAAAAAGGTCCAGTTTCCAACGGCCGACGGCGTGAGGATGCCCTCCCAGCGGTCGGTACCGAGGCCGCGTTCCCCCCTGGGCGGCGCCAGCCTGACGCGCTGGCGTTCCTTCCCGCGGGGATCGAGGAGGACCGCGCTGACACCCAGCTGGTCATGCCCCTCCCGGAAGGCGGTGGCGCCCACCACAATTCCCTCCCCCGGCAAGGCCTTGGCAGGATACTTCCCACCCTCCACCACAGGCTGCACGGCGGTGATCGGAAAACGGCCAAATCTTAGCCCGTCGGTGATTTTGCCTTTCGGCTTTTTCTTTGAGGCGGCAGGGGTTACTGAGTTAGTCGTCACAGGCTCGACGTTATCGAGAAATGGCCCAGATTGCTAAGCCTGCGCTGCTTTTTGTCGCGGCGATTCGACTTATCCGCCACGCCAACTGTCATTTACCTAAAAGAAAGCCAAAGCGGTTCCAGACGTTGATGTTGTCGGTTAGTGTGGCGCAGGTGAAGGCAATCCGCAGATTTACCGTCAGAACAGTCCTCCCGGAACCCATCAGGCCGCTGGCCCGGTTGGCCACCAACCTGCGCTGGTCCTGGCACCGGCCCACGCGTGAACTTTTCGCTGGCCTGAACCCCCGCATCTGGGAGGAATCCGGCCAGGATCCCGTCAGTTTCCTGGGCCGGGTCAGCCGCGAAGAGTTCCAGCGCCTCGCCGCCGACCCCTCGGTAGTGAACCAGGTCCGCGCCGCAGCCGAGGACCTTGACCGGTACCTTGAGCAGCCCCGCTGGTACCAGAGCCTGGGCGAGGATGCCCCGGCCGCCATCGCGTACTTCTCCCCCGAATTTGGCATCACCGAAGTCCTGCCGCAGTACTCCGGAGGCCTGGGCATCCTGGCCGGCGACCACCTCAAGGCCGCCTCGGACCTGGGTGTTCCCCTGATCGGCGTTGGCCTGCTGTACCAGGCCGGCTACTTCAAGCAGTCACTCTCCCGCGACGCCTGGCAGCAGGAAACGTACCCGGTACTCGACCCTGACGGCCTCCCCCTCACACTGCTTCGTGAGCCGTCCGCCGACGGCAACGGCCGCCCTTTGCAGATCTCACTCCCGCTCCCCAACGGGCGCCGGCTGCTGGCACACATCTGGCGTGCCGACGTCGGACGCGTTCCCCTCTTGCTGCTGGACTCCAACGTTCCCGGCAACGACGACGCCGCGCGCGGCATCACCGACCGCCTCTACGGCGGCGGCGGAGACCACCGGCTGCAGCAGGAACTCCTGCTGGGGATGGGCGGAGTCAAGGCGCTACGCGCGTACCAGCAGCTCACCGGAACCGCCGCGCCCGAGGTGTTCCACACCAACGAGGGCCATGCCGGCTTCCTGGGGATTGAGCGCATTCAGGAACTGATGGCCGGCGACGCCGCCCTCAGCTTCGACGAAGCCCTCGCCGCGGGCCGGGCGTCCACGGTATTCACCACCCACACTCCCGTTCCGGCCGGCATCGACCGTTTCGAGATTTCCCAGATCCACCACTTCTTCCAAGCCGGGCTGGCGCCCGCGGTACCCGTGGACAGGATCCTGGAACTGGGCCGGGAAAACTACGCCGACGGCAACCCGTCAGTCTTCAACATGGCGGTGATGGGACTCCGGCTGGCACAGCGGGCCAACGGCGTCGCCAAGCTCCACGGCGAGGTATCCCGCGGGATGTTCTCGGCCCTGTGGCCCGGGTTCGACCACTCTGAGGTGCCCATCACCTCCGTCACCAACGGCGTGCACGTGCCCACGTGGGTCGACGGGCGCATCTCCCGGCTCGCGAGGGAACAGTTCGGCACCGAGGCCGAAGCCCTGGGCCGCTGGGACCTTGCCTACAACGTCAGCGATGCCGACGTCTGGGCGCTGCGTCGTGAAATGCGCACAGCGTTGGTGGAGGACGTACGCCGCCGGCTCCGGGCTGCGTGGAAGAAGCGTGGCGCCGCCGACGCCGAGCTGGGCTGGACCGACAGCGTCCTGGACCCCGACGTGCTGACCATCGGCTTCGCCCGGCGCGTCCCCACCTACAAGCGCCTGACGCTGATGCTTCGCGAGCCGGACCGGCTCAAGGCGCTGCTGCTGCATCCGGAACACCCGATCCAACTGGTGATCGCCGGCAAGTCCCACCCGGCGGATGACGCCGGGAAGAAGATGATCCAGGATCTGGTCCGCTTCACCGACGACCCCGAGGTCCGGCACCGCATCGCCTTCCTGCCGAACTACGACATCGCGATGGCCAGGACGCTGTTCCCCGGCTGCGACGTGTGGCTCAACAACCCGCTCCGCCCCCTGGAGGCGTGCGGTACGTCGGGCATGAAGGCCGCCATCAACGGTTCGCTGAACCTTTCGGTGATGGACGGCTGGTGGGATGAAATGTACGACGGCGAGAACGGCTGGGCGATCCCCACCGCCAACAACGACGCGTCCCCCGAAGAGCGGGACGACATCGAGGCTGCGGCGCTGTACGAACTCCTGGAAACCCAGGTGGCGCCACGCTTCTACGGGAACACGGTGTCTGACAGCGCCGGTGCTGCCGGACCGTCCACCACGGGCACCGAGAAAGTCCCGACGCACTGGGTGTCAATGATCAAGCACACGCTGTCCCATCTGGGACCGGCCGTTTCCGCGGAGCGCATGCTGCACGACTACGTCAACGTGCTCTACCGGCCAGCCGCCGAGGCCGGACGCAGGGCCGTTGCCAACTCCTACGCCCAGGCCCGTGTCCTGGCAGCTTGGACAGCCAAAGTGCGTTCAGCGTGGCCTCTGTTGCACGTTGAGCATGTGGACTCCGTGGGCGTTTCCGAGGACCCGCAGATCGGGGACACCCTGCAGGTGAACGCCTACATCGCGCTGCATACCCTCTCACCGGAGGACGTGTCCGTGGAGGTGGCTTATGGCCGTGCCGAGGAAAGCGACACCCTGGCGGACGTCACCCTGATGGAGTTGAACTCGAAAGAGGACCTGGGCGAGGGGCGCCACTTGTTCAGCGGCTCGCTGGTCATCGACCGCTCCGGTCCCTTTGGCTACACCGTCCGCGTCCTGCCTCGGCACGAGGCGCTGGCTTCCAAGGCCGAGCTGGGGCTGATCGTCAACGCCTGAGCCCCGCCGTCATACCTAGAGCAGCACGGCCGTGACCGCGAGGTCACGGCCGGCGTAGCTTTCGGCATCCTGGAGGACCTCGCAGATGATCCCGAAGGACCGGTCCCCCCGGAACACTGCGGCCACCTGCCAAAGGATTGTGACCGGGGCGCTACCGTTCTCGCCGATGCTGTCAGCAAAATCGTGCAGGGAGTCGTTCAGGGCGTCCATGTTCACGCCGTAATGCTCAGGGAACGCGAGCACTTCGCCGAAGGTTTCCAGGACAGCCTTCTTGCTGTCGGCGGCGGGGACCACCAGGCTGCGGCGGCCGGCGTCGGCAACCTGTTCCTGGAGTTCTTCGATGGTCCAGGTGTCGGCGGAGTAAATTTTCATGAGCGTGTTCAGCTGCCTTCTGCGATGAATTTGAACGAGTCGTAGTGGTCCTGCGTGTAGTACTTCTCGCCCTCGGAGCCGGTGACGATGCGGCGGGCTCCCCGGTCGGATTCGCCCGGGGTGGGCACGGTGTACTCGCGGTAGTAGCCTGAGCCCTGCCGCGGGAGAATGCGCTCGAAGTTGCCGAACGTCTTGTTGTCCTGGCTGTAGCGGTAGGGGCCGCCGCCACGGATGGCACCAAGGGTAGTCCGCGCTTCGGCCGGCAGCTGGGATTCCTTGATCGCGGGCAGCCCGGACGGGTTGGCGGGAACTACCGCCGGGGCCGGAACCTCCGCAGGACCCGGGACGGGAGCACCCGGGACCGGGGCCGCGCTGGAACTGGCGGCCAGCGTCGTACTTCCCGTTAGAGTCTCAAGGAGCCCGGGGCCGCCGAAAGCGAACACCGCTATGGCCAGCAGCCCGGTCAGCAGCAGGGCAATGGAGCGGTTGCGCAAGTTTGGTCCCCTCCGCAGCTACGTGCGGTAGATGTTAATGGAGTTCGCCTCGATGCTGTCCGTCTCGCCGGACGCCACGCGGCCGCCCTGTCGAAGCTCGTGAAGCGGCGACGTGGTCAGCCGGAGTTCGAACATCCTGCGGGGCGTTCCGTCGTCGTTCTTGAGTTCGGGAAGGGTGATCTTCACATCGGCGTTGCTGCCGTTGACCACCACGAGGCCCCCCATGGTGCCGTCGTCAGAGCCGAGCAGGAGCTGCATGACCCGGTGCCGGGGATCATTCCACTGGTCCATGGACATGGGCTGCCCGGCGTGATCAAACCAGTAGATGTAGGACTGTTCATCACGGGCCGGAAAATCATGGGGCTGGCCTGCCAGGAACTCCTTGCGCAGCCGGACATAGCGCTTGGTGCTGCGGAGCATCTCCGCGGATTCCGGGGTGCGCGTCCAGTCGAGCCAAGCCAGGGCGTTGTCCTGGCAGTAGGCATTGTTGTTGCCCTGCTGGGTGCGCGCGAGCTCGTCACCCGCGGTGATCATGGGCACGCCGAGGGAAATCATCAGGGACGCCATCAGGTTCCGCCGGGACTGCGCCCGCTTCGCCACGATGCTTTCATCCTCGCTCCGGCCTTCGAATCCGTGGTTGTAACTGCGGTTGTCGCCGTGCCCGTCCCGGTTCTGCTCGCCGTTGGCCTCGTTGTGTTTACGGTCGTAGGACACAAGGTCGTTGAGCGTGAAGCCGTCGTGTGCCGTGATGAGGTTGACTGACGCCAGCCTGGAGCGGCCTGACGCTTCAAACAGCCCGGCCGATCCGGACAAGGCATCAGCAAGCCGCGCCACGGACCCGCCATGGCCGCCGGCCTCGATGGCCGCCCGGTCGGCCAGCCAGAAGGAGCGGACGCCGTCCCGGAAGTGATCGTTCCAGTCAACCCAGCCGCCCGGGAACCGTCCCGTCTGCCAGCCGCCGTAGCCGACGTCCCAGGGCTCGGCGATCAGTTTTACGTCAGACAGCACCGGATCGGCGGCCACAGCCACCAGGAACGGGTGCCGGGGGTCAAACTCGTTGTCCGCGTTCCGGCAGAGCGTCACGGCCAGGTCGAAACGGAAGCCATCGATGTGGAATTCGTCCACCCAGTACCGGAGGGAATCCAGCACGAGCTGGACCACGCGGGGCTGGCCGAAGTTCAGTGTGTTGCCGCAGCCCGTAGTGTCGATGTACTTCCCGTGGCCATCCGTTCGGTAGTACGTGTCCTCACCGAGTCCGCGGAAGCTAATGGCCTGGCCGTCCGGGCCGCCCTCGGCAGTGTGGTTATAGACGACGTCGAGAATCACTTCCAGCCCTGCCGCGTGGAGCAGCTTGACCATTCCCTTGAACTCGTCCTGGACGGCGTGCGGTCCGGCATCCCGCGCCGCCTGCGTCGCATAGGCTGCGTGCGGTGCGAAAAACGCGGCCGTGTTGTAGCCCCAGTAGTTGGTCAGGCCGAGGTTCTGCAGGTGCAGCTCATCGAGGTGGAAGTGCACCGGGAGCAGCTGGACAGCGGTAATGCCCAGGCTCTTGAAATGCTCGATGATGGCCGGATGGGCCATTCCGGCATAGGTGCCGCGCAGCTCCTCGGGGACATCGGGATGCAGCATGCTCTGGCCGCGGACATGGGCCTCGTAGATGATGGTGTTCCGCCACTGCGTCCGGGGACGTTCGTCGGTGCCCCAGTCAAAATCGCCGGCCATCCGGACGCTCGTCAGGAAACCCTCCCGCTGGTCCACCGCCCGGCCGTAAGGATCGAGCAAAAGAGGCTGCCCGCCGTCGTCGTCCAGGTCCACGATGGGGACCGCCAGCGGCAACGGGTCCGCCTTGGACGTGGCGCGGAAACCGTACAGCGATCCGTACGGGAAATCCTCAACAATTCCATGGTGCACGCCATGCGTGACATTGGGCAGGGTCTGCAGATGCCACTCGCTGCCCGGGGCCTTGTAGGCAATCTCAAGGTTCTCCACGGCCGGGGCGTACACGGCCACGTTGGCGCTGGACTGCACGCCGTAATCCGCTCCCGATCCCGGGCGCGGGACGCTGACACCGAGCGGATATGCCGAAGAGGCATCCCTGGTGGAAGCGGTATCGAAAAGCGGCATGACCATCACGTCCATGGTAGCGGCCAGCGGCTGTTGAACTGCACCGGCGCTTTTATGACGACATCATAGGGTCCTGGCGAACCGCCGGGATTTCTGACCAACAGCGAGACCCCTCATGCCGTGATGTGGCACAAGGGGTCTCGACAGGCTCGACCACCGAGGGGCAGTCGCGGCGGAGGCGGGGCTTTTGCGTAGGCTGCGTTGTTGCTGGGCCCACACAGTCCGGGTTCCCTTTCCGAGCTTGCGAGGGCAGGGAGACTGTGGGGAGGAACGAGCGCAGCAGCCGGCAAAAGTCCGGCCTTCGCCGCACCCAGGACTACTTGACGGCGCGCTGCCTCGAGATTTCGTACAGGGAGATGCCGACGGCCATGGAGGCGTTGAGCGATTCCATGGCGGAGTTGATCGGGATGGAGACGATCTGGTCGCAGTTTTCGCGGACCAGGCGGCTCAGGCCCTTGCCTTCGGAACCGACCACAATGCAGACGGGCTCCGTGGCCAGGGTGAGGTCAGGCAGCGAAACGTCGCCGTCGCCGTCGAGCCCCAGGACAAAGATGCCCATGTTCTTGAACTGCTTCAGGGCACTGTTCAGGTTCGCGGCACGTGCCACCGGAACACGCACGGCAGCGCCGGCGCTGGTCTTCCAGGCCGAAGCGGTGACGCCCACGGAGCGGCGTTCCGGGACGACGACGCCGTGGCCGCTGAAGGCCGAGACAGAGCGGATGATGGCACCAAGGTTGCGCGGGTCCGTGATGCCGTCCAGGGCAACGAACAGCGGGGCGTTGGATACGTGGCCCTTCTTCCAGCGTTCCACGGTTTCCTCGGCCAGGTCATAAGCGTCCTGGTACTCGTACGGCGGGATCTGCAGGACCAGGCCCTGGTGGATGGCGTCGTCCGTCATGCGGTCAAGTTCGGGCTTGCCGGTCTCAAGCAGCGGGATACCGCGTTCGGCGGCGATCTTCAGCGACTCCTTGACACGGTCATCCATTTCAATCCGGATGGCGATATGCAGGGCCTTCGCGGGGATCCCGGCGCGGAGGGCTTCCACCACGGAGTTGCGGCCGGTGACGACTTCCTCGGTGGCGCGGCCCTTGGGGCCCGTGCGGGAGGCGCCGGCGCTACGGGCACCCGTGCCGCGCTTGGCGGCCGAACGCTCGGACAGCTGCTTGCTCTTGTGCGCCTTGTGGTACGGGCGGTCCTCCGCCTTGGGCGTGGGACCCTTGCCTTCCAGGGCCTTACGGCCATGACCACCGGTTCCGATGGTTGGCCCCTTCTTTGCTTTGACCGACCGGCGACCGTTGTTGGCCATGATTTTCCACCCTTGATTGTTTGACTGAGTCTGCTTACCAGTCTACTGAATCAAGTAAAATCGCCGGTTCAGTCCCGTTGCAGGCTCCAGGTGGCGCCATCCGGGCCATCTTCGACGACGACGCCGGCCGCCTTCAGGGTGTCGCGGATGGCGTCGGAGGCAGCCCAGTCCTTTGTGGCCCGGGCCTGCGCGCGGGCAGCGAGCTGGGCTTCCACCAGGACGTCGAGGGCGGCCGATTCCCGGGCGTCCGACGCCGGGCCGGACGCCACCGCCTTCAGGCCCAGGACCCGCAGCATGTCATGCACGCTGTGCAGGGCCTGCTGTGCGTCCTCCAGTTTCCCCTCCGTCAAGGCAGTGTTGCCGGCACGGACTGTTTCGTGGAGCACGGCGAGGGCCTGCGGCACGTTGAGATCGTCATCCATGGCGCTCTCGAACGCCTCGGGAACCTTGCCATAGGTGGCGAACGTGTAGTTCCCACCGGCGGCGAGGGCCCGAACGGCGCGGCTGATGAAGCCGTCAATGCGTTCGACGGCGGCGGCGGCCTCGTCGAGCGATGTGGGGCGGTAGTCCAGCACTGAGCGGTAGTGGGCCTGCCCGAGGTAGTAGCGGACCACCCGCGGCGACGCGATGTCCAGCATCTCCGAGGGGCTGATGGTGTTGCCGATGGACTTGGACATTTTCTCGCCCTGGTACGTGACCATGCCGTTGTGCATCCAGAAGTTGGCGAACCCGTGCCCTGCGGCCTGGGACTGCGCCATTTCGTTTTCGTGGTGCGGGAACCGCAGGTCCAGTCCGCCGCCGTGGATATCAAATTCGGTGCCGAGATACTTGGTGACCATGGCGGAGCATTCCAGGTGCCAGCCCGGACGTCCGGCGCCCCAGGGCGAGGCCCAGCTCGCCGTCGTCGGCTCCCCTTCTTTGGAGCCCTTCCACAGCGCGAAGTCGCGGGGATCCTTCTTGCCCCGGGGATCCGCGTCCGGGGCACCCTGCATGTCGTCAATGTTCTGGCGCGTCAGTGACCCGTACTTGTCCCAGGACCGCACGTCGAAGTAGACGTCGCCGGAATCGTCCAGCGCCGGGTAGGCGTGGCCCCGGTCGATCAGCTGCTGGATCAGCGCATGCATTTCGGGGATATGGCCGGTTGCCCGTGGCTCATAAGTGGGCCGGGAAACGCCGAGCGTGTCGTAGGCCTGCAGGAACGCCTGCTCGTAGCGGTAGGCCAGGGCCCACCATTCCTCCTCGCGGACAGCGTCCGGTCCGGCTTCGAAGTCCGGGCTGAACGATTCGGCAGACTTGGCGAGGATCTTGTCGTCGATGTCCGTGACGTTGCGGACCGCGGTGACCCGCAGCCCCCGGTACTCGAGCCAGCGGGTGAGCTGGTCAAAGGCGATCGCCGAGCGGATGTGGCCCACGTGGGGCATGCCCTGCACGGTGGCTCCGCAATAGTACAGGCTCGCTTTTCCCGGGACGAGGGGAACGAAGTCACGGACTTCGGCGGACGCGGTGTCATAGAAGCGGAGAGTCACCGCTCCAGATTAGCGGAAAAGGCCTGCGTGCCGGCCCCCGCGCGTTATCCGGCCTGAACAGCGCCGGGTTGAATCCGCGGCGTGAGTCAACGGGGATAGACCAAAGCGGTGGCGACGGCGGAAATGCCCTCGCCCCTGCCGGTGAAACCGAGTCCGTCGCTGGTGGTGGCCGTGACGCTGACCGGCGCCCCGGCGGCGTCGCTCAGCACGCGTTGGGACTCTTCCCGACGCGGGCCGAATTTGGGCCGGGTAGCCACGAACTGCACTGCCACGTTGCCGATCTCAAAGCCGGCCGCACGGACAATCCTCGCCGCCTCGGTCAGGAGCGTGACGCCGGAGGCTCCGGCGAACTCCGGACGGTCGGTGCCGAAATGCGTGCCGAGGTCCCCGATGCCGGCGGCCGAGAACAGGGCGTCGGCGGCGGCGTGGGCCACCGGGTCCCCGTCCGAATGCCCGGCCAGTCCACGCTCGCCTTCCCAGAACAGCCCGCCCAGCCAGAGCGGACGGGGAAGGTCAGGGGACGCGTAGGCATGGACATCCAGGCCGATACCCGTGCGCGGCAGGATCATCTTGAATTCACTCATGCCTAACCCTCCACCCAGCGGATGCCCAGCGGGCCTTCCAGCAGCCCCTCGGCAATGATCAGGTCCAGCGGCGTGGTGATTTTTAGTGACTGTGTGGAGCCATGGACGGCGTGCACGGGAACTCCCAGGAGTTCCACCAGCATGGCGTCATCGGTGACCGCAGCAGACTGTTTCTCGTCAAAGTCCGCGGCTGCCTGATGGGCCTGGATCAGTGTGGACAGGCGGAACCCTTGGGGCGTCTGGACCGAACGGAGCTCCTCCCGCGGCGCGGTCCCGGTCACGAGTTCCGGGGCGATGCTGCTGTCGTCACCGGTCGTGGGGGTAACCATCTTCACCGTGTCCACCACCGGTACGGCGGGAATCACTGCAACGGCGCCGGCCGCCAGGGAATCGACGACACGGTGGAAGACATACTCGGGCGTCAGCGCCCTGGCGGCGTCGTGGACCAGCACAGCTTCCGTGCCGTCCAGCAGGGCCGCCAACGCCGACCGGACGGAAGCGGCACGGGTGGCACCGCCGTCGACCGTTGTCAGCACGGGAAGCGGGTTCTCCTGGTTGGCATCGTGCCCCGCCCGGAGTTCCTCGGCGAAGGCCGCGCACAATTCCTGCAGGACCGCATCTCCGGGCGGCAAGGCCACACAGATCTGGCGTGCGACTCCGGCGGCAGCGACGCCCCTGAGGGCATGCGTAAGTATGGCATCACTCCCCAGCGGCACGCGCGCCTTGGGCATGCCGTAACCCAGCCGCTCACCGGAACCTGCGGCCACAATGACGACGGCGGTGACGGGGCGGGGAAGTCCGTTGTTCATGCGGTCCAGCCTACGTGCCTGCCTGCCCGGCGTGCCGAATCCCACCCGCGCGACGCGCCTGCCGCTGAGGGCTGGACCGAAAAAGGGCAAAAAGAAACCCCGGAGGTACTTGCGTACCCCCGGGGCTCAATTCTTAGGAAGCCAGGACCTCGTCGAGAACGCTTGCAGCCTTCTCTTCATCAGTCTTTTCAGCCAGTGCAAGTTCTGAAATCAGAATCTGACGGGCCTTGGCCAGCATGCGCTTCTCACCTGCGGAAAGGCCCCGATCGTGATCACGGCGCCAGAGGTCGCGAACAACCTCTGCTACCTTGATGACGTCACCGGAAGCAAGCTTCTCCAGATTTGCCTTGTATCTGCGCGACCAGTTGGTGGGTTCTTCAGTGAACTCAGCCCGGAGAACATCAAATACGTGCTCCAGACCTTCCTTGCCCACTACGTCACGGACCCCAACAAGGTCAACGTTCTCTGCTGGAACTTCAATGGTCAGATCACCCTGAGCCACCTTGAGCTTGAGATACATTTTCTCTTCGCCCTTGACAGTGCGCATCTTGATTTCTTCAATTTTTGCAGCACCGTGGTGAGGGTAAACTACTGTCTCGCCGACCTCAAATACCATGTGGACATTCCCCTTTCCCGCAGACCAGTTTATCACGATTCAGGCATATGACTGGCCTCGAACCGGCCCCGGAACCCCGGAAATACGCGGAAAATGGGCAGAATAGACCCCCTTCGCCCCCTTGACGAATGCAGATAATAGTGCATGTGCGGCCTGCTGCCAAGGGCAACATGACCGCGCGGAATCCTCGTTTGGGCCGGTTTGCCGCTAGGCTATGGCTGAATAATGTTTCAAGACTCTCGAGGAGTACGTGACGTGCGTTTCACTGCGATGAACCGGGCCCAGGGCGGCAAACTGGCACTGGCGGCAGGTTCCCTGGCCCTCGCCCTGGCGACGATGACCGGGTGTGGCTACATCAACCCCCAGCAGACTTCTCACCAGTACGCGGCGTCGGACGGTATCCGCGCCGACCTGGGTCCGCTGCAGCTGCGCAACATGCTGATTGTCTCCGCCGGCGCAGACAAGCCCGGCCGCCTGCTCGGCGCCGTTTACAACTCCTCTTCACAGGATGTCAAGCTCACGGTCAACGGGGCCGAGGGTTCACAGACGCAGGTGCCGGTGAAAGCCAACTCCTACACCCTGCTCAACGACTCCACGGATGAAGCCATCCTCAGCACGAGCGGCGGCATCGCCGGTTCGATGGTGGACGTCAAGGTCACTGAAGACGGCACCAACGTGAGCAAGACCGTGAAGATCCCTGTCCTGGATGCTTCCCTCGCGGAGTACAAGGAGTACCTGCCGGCCGGCAGCGAACCGACCGGATCCGCCACACCCAGCCCGTCGCCGTCGGCCACCGGCACTGGTGCGGCCCACTAGGCAGCAGCAAAGCACAAAAAGGAGGGGCTCCCCGCGGGGAGCCCCTCCTTTTTGTGCACTTGAAGTCTGGTGCGCCTGATGCCTGGCGTGCCAGACGGCGGAGAGGCCTACGGCTCGAACTTGTAGCCCAGGCCGCGGACGGTTACCAGGAAACGCGGTATGGACGGGTCGGGCTCGATCTTGCCGCGCAGCCGCTTGACATGCACGTCCAGGGTTTTGGTGTCCCCCACGTAGTCCGAACCCCAGACCCGGTCGATCAGCTGGCCGCGGGTGAGTACGCGGCCGGAGTTGCGCAGCAGCATTTCCAGCAGCTCGAACTCCTTCAGCGGCAAGAGGACCTGCTGGCCATCCACGCTGACCACATGCCGTTCGATGTCCATCCGGACAGGGCCGGCCTGGACTGTGGCCGAGATCAGCTCCTCAGGTTCACCCTGCCGGCGGAGTACGGCCCGGACGCGGGCCACCAGCTCGCGGGAGGAATAGGGCTTGGTGACGTAGTCGTCAGCGCCCAGCTCCAGGCCAACCACCTTGTCAATCTCGGAGTCCTTGGCCGTCAGCATGATGACCGGAACGCTGGAGCGCTGCCGCAGCTGGCGGCAGACCTCCGTACCTGACAGGCCGGGGAGCTGCAGGTCCAGCAGCACCAGATCCGCCCCGTTCCGGTCGAATTCGGTGATGGCGTCGAGGCCGTTGTCCACCACTTCTACCTCGAACCCCTCCTTGCCCAGTAGATAGGACAACGGATCACTGAACGATTCTTCGTCTTCGACAATCAAAATCCTGCTCAAGCGCTAGCTCCTTGCTCATGTACGCCGCGTTCTTTTCTGCGCACGGGTACGGCTGGTTCTTTGACACCTGCGGTATCCGGTGCGTCCCGGCTTTCCATCTCCGGCAGGCGCAGGGTGAAAGTGGAACCCTGGCCGGGCCGTGACCACAATGTCACTTCACCGCCGTGGTTGGAGGCAACGTGTTTGACGATGCTAAGGCCCAGGCCCGTTCCGCCCGTGTGGCGCGAACGCGCCGCATCCACCCGGTAGAAGCGCTCAAACACGCGCTCCTGGTCCTCCGGGGTCAGGCCCTCACCCTGGTCCGTGACCGACACGGCGATCAGCCCGTCCTTTGACCGGACGCCCACGCCCACCCTGGTGTTCTCCGGGGAATAGCGGATGGCGTTGTCGATCAGGTTACGCAGAGCGGTAACCAGCAGGTCCCGGTCACCATAGACGGTGGCGTCAACCGGCTCCCCCACCACGATCCGGATGTTCTTGCTTTCAGCGGGGAGCTGGGAACGGTCCACCGCTTCAGTGATGACCGTGTTGATGTCCACGGCCTTGCCCTCCTGGGAGACGCTGGCACCTTGGAGGCGAGACAGCTCGATGATGTCCTGGACCAGGGCGGCCAGCCGGCTTGATTCTTTGTGCATGCGCTTGGCGAACCGGCGAACTGCTTGTTCGTCGTCGGCCGAGGACTCCAGTGCCTCGGCCAGCAGGGAAATTGCGCCCACCGGGGTTTTCAGCTCGTGGGACACGTTGGCCACGAAGTCGTTGCGGATCTCTTCCGTGCGGGTAATTTCGGTGCGGTCGTCGGCCAGAAGCACGATATATTCCTCGCCGAGCATGGCCGCCCGGACCTGCACGATGATGGTGCCGTGGCCCAGCGGACCGCGCTGCAGCTCCAGCCGTTTTTCCAGGATCACGCCGTCGCGCCGCACGCCGGCCGTCATGTCCAGCAATTCCTTGTGGACCACCGTGTGGCCGCGAACCAGTCCGTACGCATACGCTGCCGGGCTGGCGCGCACCACACCGTCCACGGCGTCAACCACCACAAAAGCCCGTCCGACGACCGCCAGCACTTCCGCGGCGCCGGCCGGCAAAGCGAGTTCGTCCACGTCGACATCAACAAGCTTTCGCTGCTTTTCACTGATCCTGAAGGCGAGCACGCCAAAAGTGCCGAGCGACAGGCCGACCAGGCCGGCGATGACACCGATGAGCATAGGATCCACAACTCCAGCTTAGGCCGTGGTTCCTGTCGGGACGGTGCGTCCTGGCCCATTACGGGGACGGTTCAGCTAACGTTCATCTACAACCGACTAATCGTTTACCGCACGCTGACAAAGTTGTATGTTGGAGTGCCGAATGGCGACATGAGTTCCGTCTGCCACCCGAGGGGCGGAGTTCCACAGAAAGGACGCCCACGTGCGTAAGGTTTTTCAGGAAGAGCTGACCCAGGTGGGTGAGCAGCTGGTGGAGATTTCGCGGTTGGTCAGCGAGGCAATGGCGAAAGCCTCGACGTCCTTCCGGGTTGCCGACGTTGATCTGGCAGAGGACGTCATCGCCGCGGACGCCCGTATCGACTTTTTGCAGACCAGCCTGGATGAACGTGCTATCGACATCCTCGCCCTGCAGGGGCCGGTGGCCAGCGATCTGCGGATGATCGTGGGCTCCCTGCGCATGAGCGCTTCCCTGGAGCGGATGGGGGACCTGGCCCGCCACATTGCCCAGCTGGCCCGGCTGCGTTTCCCGGCCACCGTGATCCCTGCATCCATGACGGAAACATTCAACAAAATGGCCGAGCAGGACCAACTGATCGCCGACAAGCTAATTGTCCTGCTGGAATCCCGGGACCTCGAAGTGGCCCGCGACATCCACAAGGCCAACAACACCATCGACGATCTCCACCTGAGCGTGTTCAAGGCGATCGCCTCCCCGAACTGGGCCGAGTCCCCCGCCACCACCGTGGACGTGGCCCTGGCCAGCCGCTACTTCGAACGGTTCGCTGACCACGGCGTGTCCGTGGCCCGCAAGGTCACCTACCTCGTCACCGGCGAATGGCAGGGGCAGGGCTTCTAGGCCGGCCCTAAACCACATACGACGGCGGGCCGGTCACCTCAGGTGACCGGCCCGCCGACGATCGTTAACTACTGATTTATTTCTTGCCCTGGTTCGCCACTGCCAGGATGGCTTCCGCAGCGGCGTCCGGGTCCAGGTAGGTGCCGCCCGGCTTGATCGGCTGGAAGTCCTCGTCCAGGTCGTAGACCAGCGGGATGCCCGTGGGGATGTTCAGGCTGGCGATGGCGTCGTCGCTGATGCCGTCCAGGTGCTTGACCAGGGCGCGCAGCGAGTTGCCGTGGGCGGTGACCAGGACGGTCTTGCCGGCCTTGAGGTCTTCCTTGATGTCCGATTCCCAGTAAGGAAGCAGGCGGACCAGGACATCCTTGAGGCACTCGGTGCGGGGCAGCGCGTCGCCGAGGTCGGCGTAGCGGGGGTCGTGGGCCTGGGAGAACTCGCTGTTGTCGTCCAGGGGCGGCGGCGGGGTGTCGTAGGACCGGCGCCATTCCATGAACTGCTCCTCGCCGTATTCGGCCAGGGTCTGTGCCTTGTCCTTGCCCTGCAGGGCACCGTAGTGACGTTCGTTCAGGCGCCAGTCCCGCTTGACGGGGATCCAGCCGCGGTCGGCCTTGTCCAGGGAAATGTTGGCCGTGTTGATGGCCCGCTTCAGGAGCGAGGTGTAGAGGACATCCGGGAGAAGATCGTTCTCGACCAGGAGCTCGCCGCCGCGTGCCGCTTCCTCGCGGCCCTGGTCGTTGAGGTCAACGTCCACCCAGCCGGTGAACAGGTTCTTGGCGTTCCATTCGCTGTGGCCGTGGCGCAGCAGAATCAGCTTGTAAGTCATGATTTTTATCCTAGCCGAGGCACGGCGCCGCCCGCCTTGCGTTACAAGGGCCCTGCGTTACAACGATAGGGTTGGGCCGTGGTGCAAAAAGCTGAACGCGTGAGCGCTCCCCATGGCCGGAGCGGCAGGCCGGTCGGAAACGTCACACGGGGCACCACCAATCCC
The DNA here is from genome assembly GCF_036675385.1 of Pseudarthrobacter sp. NCBI lineage: Bacteria > Bacillati > Actinomycetota > Actinomycetes > Micrococcales > Micrococcaceae > Pseudarthrobacter > Pseudarthrobacter sp. The sequence goes on from NZ_JAKFFD010000030.1 coordinate 23,180, forward strand.
AACCGGATGCGGCGGGTGGACCGCTGGCTCACCGGTCCCCAGGCCTGGCGCCTGCGCGCTGCCGACGACCCCCTCGTGGTTGACCTGGGCTACGGCGCAACGCCGGCCACCGCCGTCGAACTCTTTGAACGTCTCCGCGCAGTCCGGCCGGACGTCCGCGTGTGCGGAATCGAAATCGAGCCGGAGCGCGTCCGGATCGCCAAGGCGCTCGAGCGGCCGGGGCTCAGCTTTCAGGTGGGCGGTTTCGAGTTGCCGCTGCCCGGGCGCCCCGTGCTGGTCCGCGCCTTCAACGTCCTGCGGCAGTACGAAGAGGCCGATGTGGCGGGGATCTGGCGGCTGGTCCAGGGCCGGCTCGCCCCCGGCGGGCTCTTTATCGACGGTACCTGCGATGAGATCGGGCGGCGGGTGACGTGGGTTGCCCTCGACGCCGGGCGGCCGTTGTCACTGAGCATGTCCGTGCGGTTCGGCAGCTTTGACCTGCCATCGGAAATTGCCGAGCGGCTGCCGAAGGCGCTGATCCACCGCAACGTTCCGGGAGAGCCTGTCCACCGGCTGATGCAGGCCATGGACCGGGCCTGGCTGGAGTCGGCGCCGCTGGCGTCATTCGGCAACAGGCAGCGCTGGCACGCCATGTGCAGGACACTGTCCGACGGCGGGTGGCCGGTTCAGGACGGCCCGGCGCGGTGGCGCCTGGGCGAACTAACGGTGGCCTGGGAAGCTGTGGCGCCGTCGGTCTAGTGTGGGCCCACGCCGGCAGGGTTCCCTGAGCGAGCTTGCGAGCTGAGGGGCCCGGTGGTTGGGCCCACGCCGGCAGGGTTCCCTAAGCGAGCTTGCGAGCTGAGGGGGCCGGTGGGGATTACCAGCCGCCGTATGGCCCCGTATTACGGCTACCGCCGCGGCCAGCGTCCTTGACCGCTGGCCGGACGTCTGCGAGGTAAATGGACGCTGCCACCACGGCGGCGAGCCCAAAGAGGCCAAGCGTGCCGAAGATTCCGCCGCTGCTGAAGAGCGAGATGGCGCCGATCAGGGTGGCGCCGCCGGTCAGTGCCAGCCAGAAGGTCTTGGTTCGTTTTCCGGTCGCTTCAAAGGCTGCGGACTTGTGCCTGACGCAGTCCAGCAGAGCCCACACTTCAAGTCCGAATGCCACCAGGGCAAGGATAAAAAACACTGCCAGCTCTACAGGCCGAATTATCAGTTCACCGTCCACCGTCCAAGCCTAGCGGCCCAGCGAGTCGAGTGCCTGCTTCAAATCGGCCCAGAGGTCCTCAATATTTTCTATGCCGACGCTCAGCCGCACCAGGTTGTCCGGGACACTCAGCGGCTCGGCGGCGTGGCGGCGGCGCCGTTCGATCAGCGATTCCACCCCGCCCAGGGATGTGGCTGGCAGCCACAACTGCAGCGCGCGGACCAGTTTGTCCGCGGCGTCTGCTCCGCTCAGGCCGGCAACCGGCGCGATCTGCACGCACACAATCGAACCGAAGCCCGACATCTGGGTCTTGGCCCGTTCATGGCCGGGATCCGTGGGGAGGCCGGGGAACCGGATGCTATCGATCAGGGGGTGTGTGCTCAGGCGTTCGGCCAGGACCGCGGCAGAAGCCTGAGACCGTTCCACACGCAGCGCAAGGGTCCGGAGCCCGCGCAGCGCCAGCCATGCCTCGAACGGCCCGGCGATACCGCCATGAATGATGCGGTGGTGCAGCAGCGCCGCCCGGATGTCCGGGTTGGACGTCACCAAGGCGCCGAGGACGACGTCGGAATGTCCGGCCAGGTATTTGGTCACCGAGTGAAGAACGACGTCGGAACCCAAGCTCAGTGGCTGCTGGACCAACGGCGTGGAGAACGTATTGTCCGTCACCACGATGGCGCCCACCCGGTGGGCCGCCGCAGTGAGTTCGCGGATATCGGCGATGCCCAGCATCGGGTTGGTGGGGCTCTCAAGCCACAGCATCCTGGCCGCTTTCGCGTCCGGTCCCTGCGGCGCGATCTGTGCTTTGACTGCGTCAGTGTCCGTGATGTCCACAGTCCGCAGTTCCAGGAAGCCCTTCTGCGCCAACTCCGTGGCCATCACCAGCGAACCCGCGTAACTGTGCGACGGCATCACCAGGACGCCGCCGGCGGGAAGCAGGGACAGTGCCGAACTGACGGCCGCGAGTCCGGACGCGTAGATCAGGCCGGGCAGTTCAGATCCTTCAAGCTGGCCCAGGGCTTCCTCAAAGGGATCCCAGGTGGGGTTGGAATAGCGGCCGTAGCCCCGATCCCCGTCACCCAGCGCTCCCGTGCCGAAGTACGTCGAGGACAGCACGATGGGCGGGTTGACGGGCTCGTCCCGCTCACGTGCCGGCCGGCCGGCGGCAACCACCACGGTTTCGGCCGACAGGGACGCTGCATACTGTTCCGAGAGACTCATGGAGAAAGCGTACTTGGACGTGCGGCGGCTCCCGAAGTCGGTAGTCTAGACCAGTGACCACCAACAGCCCTGGACTTTTCATCGCCTTTGAGGGCGGCGACGGCGCCGGCAAGTCCACCCAGGCGGCCCGTCTTGCCGAGGCTCTGGAAACACGTGGCCTGACGGTCCTGCGGACCCGCGAACCCGGCGGGACGCCCATTGGCGAAAAACTGCGTTCCCTGGTCCTGGACCACGGCCATGGCCACATCGACGCCCACACCGAGGCACTCATCTTTGCTGCCTCCCGCGCGGCCCATGCCAGCCAGGTGATCCGCCCGGCACTGGAACGCGGCGAGGTTGTCCTGACGGACCGCTACATTGATTCGTCCGTGGCATACCAGGGGGCCGGCCGCGATCTGGGTGCCGACGCCGTGCGTACGCTCAACGAATGGGCGACGTCCGGGCTGCAGCCCGACCTCACGGTGTTGCTGGACGTGGACCCCGCTGACGGCCGCCGCCGCCGCACAGCCGGCGACGCCGCCGAAGACCGCCTTGAGTCAGAGGCCGATGAGTTCCATTCAACAATCCGCGGGGCGTTCCTCGAACTGGCCTCCAGCCGGCCGGATACGTATCTGGTCCTGCCGGCGGATCTGCCCGTCAACGAACTGGCCGCGCGGATCCTCACCCGCGTTGATGCCTTGCTCGCGTCTGCAGGCCGGGGCGCCGCATGACTGTCTGGGACGACCTTCAGGGCCAGCCCGCCGTCGTCGAACAGCTCCGCCTTGCCTCGAGGGGCGAAGGACTGACCCATGCCTGGCTGTTCACGGGCCCGCCCGGATCCGGGCGTTCCAACGCCGCAAAGGCCTTCGCGGCCGCCCTCAACTGCGATCAGGACGACGTGGCCAGGCGCGGCTGCGGGGAGTGTCCCGCCTGCCTGACCATCCTCGGCGAGACCCATTCGGACGTGACGTACGTCAGGACCGAGAAGGTCACCATCACCATCGATGAAGCCCGCGACCTGGTATCCAAGGCGGGCAACCGGCCGTCGTCCGGGCGCTGGCGGATCATTGTGGTGGAAGACGCCGACCGCATGGCCGAGCGGACCACCAATGTGCTGCTGAAGGCCATCGAGGAACCCACGCCGCGGACCATCTGGATGCTGTGCGCACCGTCGCCCGCTGACGTCCTGGTGACCATCCGTTCGCGCTGCAGGGCCGTGGCCCTGCGGCTGCCGCCGGCCGCCGACGTCGCCGCTTTGCTCGTCAAGCGCGACGGCGTGGACCCGGCACTCGCCGAACGCGCTGCCCGCGCGGCGCAAAGCCATGTGGGGATCGCCCGCCGGCTGGCGCGGGACCCCGAGGCGAGGGAACGCCGGCTGGAAACGGTGAGGTTCCCCCTGGGTCTGCGCGGCGTGACCGCAGCGGTGATGATGGCGGACAAGCTAGTGAAGATCGCCACGGCCGAAGCCAACAGTTCCAATGAAGAGCGCGACGCCGCCGAGAAGGCTGCGCTGCTGGCCACTCTGGGTGCCCCGGAGTCAGGGACGCTCCCGCCGACCATGCGCAGCCAGGTCAGGCAGCTTGAAGACGACCAGAAACGACGGGCCAAGCGATCCATCACGGACTCGCTGGACCGGACGCTGACGGACCTCCTGTCGTTCTACCGGGATGTGCTGATCATCCAGCTCGGGAACGCCGTGGAGCTGGTAAACGTTGAGCTCAGGGGTGAGCTGGAGGAATTCGCCGCCCGGTCTGCCCCGGAGACCACCCTCGCCCGCATGGACGCCATCAACAAAGCCCGCCAACGCATCACCACCACCAACGTTGCACCGCTGTTGACCATTGAGTCCATGGCAGCCAGCCTGATCTAGCAACTACTAGGAGACCGCTCGATGACTGCACGCCCCCTGCCCGCACGCTCCCGATCCCTGGTGATTGGGCTGCGGGCTGCCGGCGCCCTGATCCTGGCCCTGACGCTGGCCTCGTGCGGCCTCTTTGGCGGGGACACCCCGGACGCGGCACCCGCCACGGCGAAGGCAGACCCTGCCATCGTGGCGTCCGCGCCCGCCGGCCTGGACACCTTCTACGCCCAGGAGGTTGTGTGGGAGCCCTGCGAAAACGGCTTCCAGTGCGCCAAGGTCACCGTGCCCGTGGACTACGGGAAGCCGGACGGCGAGAAGATCCAGATAGCCGCGCTGAAGGCTCCCAGCACGGGCAAGAAAACCGGCACCCTGCTGGTCAACCCGGGCGGTCCGGGCGGGTCCGGCTACGACTTCGTCAAGGATGCGTCCGCGACGCACTTCTCGCAGTCTGTCCGGGCCAACTATGACCTGGTGGGCTTTGATCCGCGCGGCGTCAAACGCTCCGCCCCTGTTACCTGCCTGACGGATGCCGAACGGGACGCGTCCCGGGCAAAGGTCTACGCGTTGGAGACCGACGCCGGGCTTGCCGCCGCGTTGGCCGACAACAAGGCAATCGCCGCGCAGTGCGCCGCCAAGACGGGTCCGGTACTGGGCCACGTCGACACGGTCAGCGCGGCCAAGGACCTGGACATCCTGCGCGCCGTGGTCAATGACTCGAAGCTCAATTACCTGGGGTACTCCTACGGCACGTTCCTTGGTTCAACCTACGCCTCGCTGTTCCCCGAGAATGTGGGCCGTATGGTCCTGGATGGCGCCCTGGATCCGTCCATCAGCAACGAGGAGCTGACCAGCGGCCAGGCCGTGGCGTTCGAAAAATCCATCAGGGCCTACGTGGCCAGCTGCCAGCAGGAATCCTCGTGCCCGCTCAGCGGGAACGTGGACAGCGGGGTCCAGCAGATCCGCGACCTCATCACCGCCGTCCAGAACACCCCCTGGCAGGCCAAGGACGGCCGCCTGGTGAACGCCACGATGTTCGTCAGCGGCCTCATCACTCCGCTGTACAACGACCAGAGCTGGCCCGCCCTGACCCAGGCCCTCGAAGCTGCACTGAACGGTGACGCCAGCCTGATGCTCCGTCTCGCGGACCTCGGCGCTGACCGCGGCGCCGACGGGAAGTACACGTCCAACTCCACCTTCGCCTTCGGCGCCATCAACTGCCTGGACTACCCCATGGTGTCCGATACTGCCTCCATGCGCGCGGAACAGCAACGGCTGATGCAAGCCTCCCCCACCCTGGGCTACTTCTTCGCCTACGGCGGCACCAACTGTGTGGACTGGCCGTACAAGAACCTGCGGACCCCGGCCCCGGTGGAATACACCGGCGAAGCCCCGATCGTGGTGGTCGGAACCACCGGCGACCCTGCCACCCCCGTGGAATGGGCCGCCTCCCTGCGCAAACAGCTGGGCAACGCCTCGCTGCTGACCTGGCAGGGAGAGGGCCACACCGCCTACGGCCGGGCCAACAGCTGTCTCGAAGACGCCGTGGACGAGTACCTTGTGGACGGAACGGTTCCCGCCGACAACACCGTCTGCTGAGGACTTCTGCCGGGGTGTTTGGGCGCCCATTTTGACCCGGGCGCAGGGACTCTATTACAGTTGACTCTTGCATGAACCGCCCGGTACGCCGGGCGAATTGTGCGGTGCTTCCTTAGCTCAGTCGGTAGAGCGTTTCACTCGTAATGAAAAGGTCATCAGTTCGATTCTGATAGGAAGCTCGGGATAAACCCCGTATTGTCGTTGATTTCGACGATGATACGGGGTTTTTCGCTGGTTAAGCCCTTCAACAGCCCGCCGCATTGAGCTGGGACGCCGACGGCAGTTTCCCTGTGGTCCACCGAAATTCATCCCGCCGTCATCTTCCACTGCTAATGTCCGGCCATGGACGAACTGTTGCTGGTACCGGGTTCTGCTGCTGCACGCGATCTGTCGAACCGGTCGGGGTACGACGTCGCCTTCCTGGGTGTACAGGTTCCTGTGCCGATTCTGGCCGACACGAAAACGATCCTGCTGCCCTACACCCATTTCTCGGTGCTCATGCGGCTGGACAAGCGCCTGGCCGCCGTCACGGCCCTCGGCATCGACGGGGAGAAGCTGATGGATCTGGACCGATCCGGGATCCAATGGCAGCTGGATCCAAGGTTGGCCGAGGACCTGCAGACCGGTGAGCAGCTCTACGCCCGGAACGACCTTGATAGGGGACACCTGGTCCGGCGCGCCTCAGCCGTCTGGGGTGATACCCGGCAGGAGGCCGCCCAAGCGAATGAGGACACGTTCCACTACACGAACGCCGTGCCCCAGGCTGCGAAGTTCAACCAGAGCCTGGACCTGTGGCTCGGGTTGGAGTCCTACCTGCTGGAGCATGCCGCCGACCACGGCAGGCGGCTGATCGTGTTCACCGGACCCATTTTCGGGGACAACGACCCGGTGTACCGCGGCGTGGAGATTCCGCTGCTGTTCTTCAAGGTCGCCGCATTCCTCCAGGACGGGGAGCTTTCGGCCACCGGCTACATCGTGGACCAGACACCACAGCTGGCCGACCTGCCCGATGTGCCCCGCCCGGGCGCCGTGGACGAGGCTCCGCCCCTGGGCCCGTTCCGGACCTTTCAGGTCCCCGTCCGCGATATCGCCGCCGTCACCGGCCTGGATCTGGACCAGCTAGTGGCCGTTGACCGGATGCCCATCGCCGCAGAACTACCCACCGCCCGGGTGAAGTCGACGTGGCGGACGCTCGTGTCCCCGGAGGACCTGGACCTGGACTTCGATCTGAACGGAGACTAGAGCCGGGGCTTGACCGTGAGCTCGACCGGCGAAGCTTCCACGGGACCGCCGCACTGGGCCGAGCCGCCCACCCGCTTCCAGTCCAGGTCGGCTTCCTTCTCGGCGAGGACGTCGCCCGTGGCAGACAGCGCTTTAGCGGTCACGTGGTCAGGAGAGCTCATGCTGACGGTGAACCGCCAGGTATCGGCGTCGATCCTTTCAGCGTAGAACGGGGCCATGGTGGGCTGGGCTTCCGGGGTGTGCGGAGCCCTGGCATCCAGCGGTGTTGTCACGACAATGCGCGGTGCTGCCGTCCCAGGCTCCGGTCGCAACTCCGAACAAGCGCCATCGGCGCACAGCTGCACGGTATCCACACGCGAGATGTCACCCGCCAGTTCAACCGTGATGGAGTTGACCCACCCGATGGCCGGACAGACGTTCGAGCAGCCGGCAACCGGGATGCAGACTGCCACCATCAGAACGGCCGGCCGGACAAGGAGCCCCCACACTCTTCTCATGCGGCCAGTCTAGGCGGCACACATACCCTTCGGCTCCGGAGCCCGCCCCCTATGATGGCGAGCATGGATGACAAGGCGCTGACGGCTATCGCGTTCGAACTGTACGCCCTGCCTATCGAGGAGTTTGTGGCTGCCCGGACCGCCGCAGCCAAGGCAGCCGCCGGTTCCGGGAAGGATCTCCCGGCTGCCGTCAAGGCGTTGCCAAAACCGTCAGCGGCGGCCTGGGCGGTCAACATGCTGGCCATCCATGAGCCAGGAGTGCTCGCGCAGCTTTCCGAGCTCGGCCAACGGATGCGGTCGGCCCAGGCATCCCTCGACGCCGCCGCCCTCCGGGAACTGGCGCGGGAGCGCCGCACCCTGCTGGCGACCGCCGTCGAGACCGCCCGCGCCGTTGCAGAACGCCAGGGGCGCAGCATCAGCGCCACCATCGCCGCCGACGTCGAGCGCACCCTGCAGGCGATGACCGCCGACGAAGGTGCCACTGCCGCCGTCCAAAGCCGACTGCTGGTCCAGGCGCTGTCCGCCGACGGCGTGGACACGGTTGATCTCGATGGGGCCGTAGCGGTGCCCGGGGCCGTGCCGGCGCCGCGCGCCACCACACTCGGCCGTCCCAAACAGCAACCGGCCACTGTGCCGGAAGAAGCAGAGGAAGAACAGACGACGGCGGAACCCGGCACCCGCAAACCCCCGGACCAGCCGCGCCTCAAGGCTGTCCGGGAGACTCCACGGCCGGCGTCCCCCTCGGCGCTGGAGAAAGCCAACGCTGCCTTGGGCGAGGCCATGGCAGCCGAAGAGGAGTCCGCCCGGCTGGCCGCGGACCGGCAAAGTCAGCTGGCGGACACGGAGGCCGAAGTCGCGGACCTGACCCGTGAAACACGTGAGCTCCGCGACCGGCTCAAAGCCGCGGAGGAGCAGCTGGACAGCGCCAGGAAAAACCTGGGCACGGCGGCCGCCGAGGCCAAGCAGGCGGCCCGGGCAGCCGACAAGGCCAAACGTTCGGCCATGCTCGCGCAGGAGCGGGTGCTACGCCTGGGCAACACGCGGGACTGATGAACGGTTAATGTCAGACCCCGGTTGCAGACTGGATTTATGGAAAACCAACTTGCACAGGAATTTCACGTTACGTACTTCGACGCCGATAGCGGCCGGATCAGCAGTGAAAGCTTCGATTCCCTGAAGGACGCCGAACGTTTCGCCAGCCGGAACTGCGGCACCGAGGAATCGTGGGCCGTTATCGACGCTGTTGCCATAGAGCAGGCTCGGATCGCCGCCTGAGGCTCAGCCGGAAATACCGCTCAGCCGGAACGGCTTTCGGGCTGGCCGCCGGCGGCGGCATCCTCGGCGAGCCGGCGTTCGGCGTCGGCCACCTGCTCAAACACTGATTCCGCGCGGCGGCGTACCGAGGCCGCCCCCACCGGGACGGGACCGACGGCGAGCCGCAGCATGGCTGCAGCCTCGGCAGTGGTGGCCAGTGAATTGCCTGCCTTCGACAACGACCGGTGCACACCGGCCAGGTCCCCGGGAATGTCCAGCCCCTCGCTGGGCGAACGTCGCTGGGCCTCGACGCAAACACCACGGACACGTTCCAGGAGCCCCGCCAGCTCATTCGCGACTTCTACGAGTTCCGCATAAAGCTGTTCGTCTTCGACGCCTTCGAGGACCTGGTGATAGCGGTCCAGGCCACGGTGGAAACGATCGTGGGCACGGCGCCAAAGGCCCTTGCCCAGCTCAGCATCGTCCTTGCGCCCTTGCCGGGCGGCAGTAAAGAATCCCACGCAGGAACCTAGAGGTACTGGCCGGGACCGTGGTCCGGGTCCTCCGGCCGGCCTGACGGCACCGAACCGGAATGCTGGCCGGCGGCGGCCCGCTGCGGCTCGCCGTTCTCCCCGATAACCACGCCAGGGGCGATCATGGTGCCCGGCGGAAGCTGCTTCAGGTGCAGCTGCGCGGCGGCCTGCTCCCGTACAGCGTGCTGGGCGGCGATGGCCGTCTGGATGCCGTGGAAGAGGCCTTCCAGCCACCCCACCAGCTGCGCCTGGGCGATCCGAAGCTCGGCGTCGGACGGTGTGGTGTTCTCCGGGAAGGGCAGGCTGATCCGTTCCAGTTCTTCAACGAGCTCCGGTGCCAGCCCGTCCTCCAGCTCCTTGATGGAACGTTCGTGGATCTCGGCGAGGCGTTCGCGCGCGGCGTCGTCCAGCGGGGCCGACTTAACCTCTGCCAGGAGCTGCCGGATCATGGTGCCGATCCGCATGACTTTCGCGGGCTCGTCCACAAGGTCCTGCAGGTTGCTGCCCTTGGCCTTGCCCCCGAGTGACGTGCTCGACGCCGCCGGGCCGGTAGTGGCCGGACGTGCAGCGCCGGGGCCGGTGACGGCTCCAGCCGGGATGGGCACAGCCGGCATGGCCGGTTCGCCGTTGTCGAGGGTCCTGCCCTCAACGGGGACATCATCAGGCTGAGTGTCTGTCGGATCGCTCATGCGTTCATACTCTCACGAGCCGAGGACGGGCAGTCCAGTTGATGAAGCCGGCCAGCCGATGAAGGCTGGCCGGCAGTCAGCGTCAGCAGCACCGGCCCTGCGGGTTGGAGTCCTGGCGGTCCGTCCGGTCCCGCCAGAACTCGCGTTCCGTCAGCGGTGGTTCCCCATGTCCGGCCGCGTGGTGGTGCTCCAGGTACTTGGTGTACGCATCAGCACCGAGCACGCCGCCGAGGTACCGGGCGAAACCCCGGAACCCTGTTGCGACCGCGGCCAGACCGGGGCTCATTTGTGGTGACCTGCCCTTTCGAACCGCAGCTCGGCCGGCAGCTTGTTCCACTCGGCCTGCAGCTCACGTTCCGCGGGTGTGGGGATCAGCCCGGCGGGTGCGAAGACCTTCGACGGCCGGGCCTCGTCCTCGTTGTCAACGTTCGGCAACCCAGCCGAATGGTTGCGGAAGGCCTTGATGGTGGCCACCAAAGCCATGGCGATGACGATGATGCTCAACACCACAAAGATGACGGACAGCCAGCCCTGGATCGCGGTGTTGCGCACCACGGCTTCCATGGCGACAACACTCTTGGCTGAGCCGAACTCCGTCTTGCCGTCCGCGAGTGCCTTGCTGAAGGCGGCATTGTTGGCGAAATAGCCGACGGCGGGCGTCGACGAGAAGATCTTCTGGTAACTCGCGGTGATGGTCACCACCGCCGCGAAAGCGAGCGGTACCGCCACGATCCAGAGGTACTTGAAGCTCCCCCGCTTGGCGACGATGGCCAGGCACACGGACAGCGCGATCGCGGCCAGCAGCTGGTTGGCAATGCCGAACAGCGGGAACAGCGTGTTGATGCCACCCAGCGGATCGGTCACGCCCATGAGCAGCACGGCACCCCAGGCGGCCACCATAACGCCGGTGCACAGCCAGGCCCCCGGCCGCCACGAGTGCTCCTTGAACTTCGGGATGAAGTTGCCGATGGAGTCCTGCAGCATAAAGCGCGCAACGCGTGTACCGGCGTCGACCGCGGTGAGGATAAACAGCGCCTCGAACATGATGGCGAAGTGGTACCAGAAGGCCATCAGGGCCGTGCCGCCGATGAACTGCTGCATAATGTGGGCGAGTCCCACGGCAAGTGTGGGCGCGCCGCCGGTCCGGGACACAATGCTTTGCTCCCCGACGTTGGCTGCCGTCTCCGCGAGCATGGCCGGGCTGATGTTGACCCCGGACAGGCCAAGGCCGTTGACCCAGGCGGCCGCGGTTTCCACCGTGCCGCCGGTCAGGGCCGCGGGGGCGTTCATTGCGAAGTAGAGGCCCCGGTCAATGGAGATGGCCGCTACCAGCGCCATGATGGCCACAAATGACTCCATCAGCATGCCGCCGTAGCCGATGAAGCGCGTCTGGCGTTCCTTCTCGATCAGCTTCGGGGTAGTGCCCGAGGAGATCAGGGCGTGGAAGCCGGATAGCGCCCCGCAGGCAATGGTGACAAACAGGAACGGGAACAGGGCACCGGGGAAGACCGGCCCGTTGTCCCGGCTGGCGAACTCGCTGAAGGCCGGGACAGTGATCTCCGGGCGGACCACGATGATGGCCAGTGCCAGCATCACGATCACGCCGATCTTCATAAACGTGGAGAGGTAATCGCGGGGGGCCAGGAGCAGCCAGACCGGAAGGATGGCGGCAATGAAGCCATAGACAATGAGGCCCCAGGCAATGGTCACCTTGTCCAGGGTGAAGAACGCGGAGCCCCATTCGGTTTCCGCCACCAGGCCGCCGCCGATGATCGCGGCCATCAGGAGCACAAAGCCGATCAGGGAGACTTCCATGATCTTGCCCGGCCGGATGTAGCGCAGGTAGACGCCCATAAACAGCGCAATCGGGATGGTCATGCCCACCGAGAACACGCCCCACGGGCTTTCGCCCAGGGCGTTGACGACGACGAGCGCGAGGATCGCCACAATGATCACCATGATGAGCAGCGTGGCGATCAGTGCTGCCGTGCCGCCGATGACGCCCAGTTCTTCGCGGGCCATCTGGCCGAGGGAACGGCCGCCGCGGCGCATGGAGAAGAACATCACCAGGTAGTCCTGGACGGCACCTGCGAGCACAACGCCGATGATGATCCAGATGGTGCCGGGGAGGTAGCCCATCTGGGCCGCGATGATGGGTCCGACCAGCGGGCCGGCGCCGGCGATGGCGGCAAAATGGTGGCCGAACAGCACGTTGCGGTCCGTGCGGACATAGTCCTTGCCGTCAGCCTTGTATTCCGCCGGCGTGGCGCGGCGGTCATCCGGCTTGGTGATGAGGCGTTCGATCACCTTGGAGTAGAAGCGGTAACCGATCAGGTAGGTACAGACCGAGGCAAAAACGAACCAGATCGCATTGACGGTTTCGCCCCGGACGATGGCCAGCATGAACCAGGCGACGCCGCCGAGCAGTGCGATGGCTGCCCACAGGGCGATCTTGGCCGGGGTCCATTTCTTGTCTTCAGCTTCGCGGACGGCCTCATCCACTGCCGTTGGCGGAAGCTTCGGATCGGCGGTCAGTGGGCCGCTTCCTTTCGCTGCACGTACCGGTTCGTCAGGCCTGCTGGCCATGTCTCCTCCTTGAGAATTGGTGCTTCAGTGAGTTGCTCAAAGGCACCTTACCAACGCCGCACCAACGAGGAGGCGGCATTCTGCCCGCGCCGTGTGTCATTGCGGTGAACGGCCAGCGGGTGGCGCCGAGCGCACAAAAGCCCCCGTTCAGGGTTTCCTGGACGGAGGCCTTCGTGACTAATCCCGTGCGGGAGCCGTGGCTACGCGTGTGCGTAAGTGAGGCAGTCCGCGTTGTCAGCGCCGGGGCCCACATGGACTTCGGCGGCGTTGCACATCAGGTGGTCGTTGTGGATGCACTCGGAGCGCTGGCATGCTCCGACATCTGCCAGGACCTTGGGCAGCCCGCCATGGGTGCCCGTGTCGATGAACGTGGCGCAGCTGGCGTGGTCTTTGCTTCCGCCCACCGTGATGGCGTGGGCCGTACAGCCTTCGTGGTCATTAAACGAGCAACGGGTAACACTGCAATCGGCAACATGCGTTGTCATAAGAGGTCCCTCCGTATTTCGGCCGTCCGGGACGGACAGCGTCCTAGGCCCCACGGTAGGCCTGTTGGGCCCAATCAAAAAGACCCAACTGTGTGACCTAATTCCGGCGCTCCCCCGCTCAGCTCCCGCGCCGTACCGCTCAGGTCCCCACCTCCCGGCGGGACACCGGAAGCCTCGCCCGGGTAAACAGCCACGCCAGGGCCGCACCGGTGAGCGGCACCGCGATCAGCAGCGCCGCGAGCTGGAGCCAGGGAACGACGGCGGTCCGCGCCATCCCGGTGGCCGTCACCAGCAGCACGGCGGGCACTATCCCGGCAACACTTCCCAACACGGTTCCGAGCCCCGCCGTCATCAGCGCCTGGGAACCTGCGAGCGCCTTCCGCAGACGCGGGGCCGCACCCACGCCGGCAAGCGTCACGTGGTCCTTCTGCGAGTCCGCCATGGACAGGCCCGTGGTGATGCCTGCCGCGCTGAGCGTGATCAGCGCGCCCAGGCCCACGATGGACCAGAGGATCAGCGAGTCGTCCTGCTCCGGTCCGCGCTCGATAAGCGGGGTCCCGTAGCGGTCCTTGTAGATTCCGGCGAGCGCTTCGGACATTTTGTCCATCTGGACGGCATCAGGGTAGGCGCTGAACTGGACCAGCAGCGCGCTGTCATCCACGCGCATTCCGGCCGTCGCTGCCGCCTCGGGGGAAACTACGCCGTAGTACTGCACCTTAACTGCCGGCTCCAGCACGGCCGCGGCAACTTCCGTCTGTCCCGTCTCCACGTAGCCCTGGAAGACACCAGTGGCCGGATTGCCCGGCGCGGGCTTCCGCATGTCCTTCGCCACCAGGGACGCGTGCCCGTCGCGGACGAACACGGGGTTGGTCACCACCATGCCACCGGCCGCCAACACGTCGCGGGCTTCGGCCGTGGGCACCGTGCCGAACAGCCTTTCCACGTCATCGGCCGTTCCGACGATGACGGAGTTAGTACTTCCCTGCGTCTCGTACGGACGCATCGCTCCCTGGCAGCGCCAATCCTCCGGATCAAGGACGCGCTGGTGGCCGGCGGTCACGGGGCACGCGTTACCCTCGGGTGTGGCCAGCGAATATTGCAGGCAGCTCGTCGTCGGCGTTTGCGCTGGCGACGCGTCAGCAAGTTCGGGCCGCATGTCGCAGTTCCGGATGGCGGCCGTGCGGAGCACGCTGGTCCATTCGACGGTGTCCACTGCTGCATTCAGGGCGGACACCACCTCTGCGGGGTCGATCCGCAGTGGGTCCGGCATTGTTCCGTCAGCCAGTGGAGGCTGCCACACAGATAACGGCAGGACTGCCTGGTTCTGCAACGCGGACCAGTAGTGGTTTTGCTGCTCGTTCGCCTGCTGGCTGGCGGCCAGCACCATGCCGGCACTGGCGAGGGTGGCGGCGGCAAGGACGGCGGCAACAGCTGGAACAGTACGGCCGCGGTTGCGGGAAGAGTCCCGGGCGGCCATGCGCGCAGCCAGCGGAAGACGTCCGGCACGCTTGCCAAGGAATGCCACCACCTTGCCGGTCAACAGGACCAAGGACGCAACGCCCAGTACCGCGCCGCCCAACAGGAACCAGAGAATCACCGGCGTCCTTGAGAAGAACACATCAGGGTCTTCGCTGCTGACGGCAAGCCATGTGCCGACGGCAAGTGACACGGCAGCCACTCCCAGCAGGACAGTACCCACCACGGTGGACGCCTTGCCGGCCGACGCCGGCGCCCGCCCCGATTTGAGTGCGCCCAGAACGGCCTGGCGCGCCACCTGCCGCGCAGGGGCCAAGGCAGCCAGCAGGCACGCCACGTAGCCCATGACCATCACCAGGACCGTCAACAAAGCGTCCGGATGGAATCCCGGGAAACGGACCGATCCGTTCAGGCGTGCCACGATCACCACCCCGGCGGCCGCGGCCAGCCCTACCGCAGCGCCGGCCACCACGCCAAGGCCGCCGAGCCACAGGCCAGCCGCCATCACCACCGAACGGATGGTAGGACTTTCGGCCCCCGTCGCGGCAAGCAGGGCCAGCTCCCGGACCTGCCCCTTGGCGCCCACGGCGAACGCGGCTCCCGCCAGCAGGCCCACCTCCAGCAATGCGAGGGCGCCCAGGAGCGCCCCGGCCGCGTAGGTGGTGAGCGGCAGCGCCGCGCTGGATGAGGTCCCTGCGCCCTCCGGCCCGCGCTCCTCTTGGGACGGCGGATTCAGCACCACGGACCTGGACAGCACGGTGACGCCGACGGCGTTGGCCTCAAGGACCTGGCTCCAGGTCACCGGCTCGGAACCCACCAGGTAATACATGGTGGCCGTGATGGCCGGCGCGGTCGGCGCCGGACCGGTGGAGGCAGGTGCCGGGGCGCCAACGCTGCCCTGGCCGGGCCTGAGGTAGACGATGGAGTTGCTGTCCGAATAGGCCGCATCGCGGAGCGTTCCGACCGCGACAAACGTCCCGGCCGACGTCGCAAGCTCTTCCCCCAGTTCCAGCCCGAACCGCTCCAGCAGCCCCGGCGATACGAACATCTCGGCTTCAGTCTCGGGGGCCCTGCCTTCCATCAGCGTGTATTTTCCGGCAAATGCCGGGGCCATGGCGTCCACCGCGCGGCCCATAACCCGCACGTCCGCCGCACCCGACGCGGCGGTGAGGTCCATGGTGGATTCCGTGAGCACGTCGTAGCCGGCCGGAATCGCGTCCTGCGGATCAGTGGCCGTGAAGCCAGGTTTCCTGTCCCAGTCGCTGGTGGTGATCTGCAGCTCTTCGACCGGGTGCTGGACCATAACGCCGTTGGCCATGGGCATGGGCCGGAACCGAGCCTGCGTGGTGCCGAGCTCGTACTGAACTCGCTCTGCGGCGGTTTCCTGGGTGCTCTGGACCAGGGTGACCGCGCCTGTCATTGCGGCCACGGGGAGCATGATCAGCAAAATGATCAGAAGGGAACGCCCTTTGTGGCGGCGGATATCGCGCCGCGCCATCCGCACGGCGACGCGGAAAGCCTGCCGGCGCCCGCCGGGCGCCGGGTCGAGGGAGAGCGCCACGTCAGTGGCCGGCCTGCGTGAGGAGCATGGCGGGATCATGCATGGCAGCCGCCTGGTCCACGATCCGGCCGTCCCGGAGGAACACCACGCGGTCAGCCCACGCGGCATGCCGGGCCTCATGGGTCACCAGCATCACGGCCGCACCGGCATCGGCACGTCCGCGGAGCACCTCCATCACGCCGTGGCCGGTGGTGGAATCCAGGGCTCCCGTGGGTTCGTCGGCCAGGATCAGCCGGCGGTCGCCCACGATGGCCCGTGCGATGGCCACGCGCTGCTGCTGTCCCCCGGACATCTGGTCCATAAAGCGGTCCGCGAGTTCCGGGATGCCCACCTGCCGCAGCGCATCGAGGGCCTGGCGTTGCGCCTTCCTGGTGGCCGTCCCGTCCAGCTCCAGCGGCAGCGCCACGTTCTCGGCAGCCGTCAGGGTGGGGACAAGGTTGAAGTCCTGGAAGACGTAGCCGACGGCGCGGCGGCGCAACCGGGCGAGTTCGTTCAGTCCCAGCCCGCCCAGTGGGGTCGATTCCACAAAGACACCGCCCGACGTCGGCCGGTCAAGTCCCCCGGCCAGCGCCAGGAGGGAGGATTTCCCGGAACCTGACGGGCCCATCACTGCGACGAACTCTCCGGCCCTGATACTGAGGTCTACCTCGCGCAGCGCGGCGACCGCCGTCGCGCCTTCACCGAACGTCCTGCTGACCTTGGCGAGTTCCAGGACCTGCTGCGGCCTCTGGACGCTCACCGGCGGCTATCCGCGATGAGCGGGGCAGCCTCTTCCACAGTGACCCCGTTGGACGATTTGCGTGGTGTGGCCTGGCCCGCGGTCTGCGCCTGCTGCAGCATCCGCGCCTCGCAAAGGTCCAGCCAGCGGACCTCCGCTTCCGTCTGGAAGATCAGCGAATCCAGCACCAGCAGCCAGGCGGTATCCGCAGCCCGCTGGTTGGCGGCCGTGTCGCGGCGGGCCTTGGTGTAGTCCTGCAGCGCACGGATGGACGCCACCCGCTGGGCCTGGATGATGGCCTCCACATCCACGCCCGGCAGCGTGACCGCGAGCGCCAGTTTGATGGCCAGCTCGTTCCGGGGCGGGTTGTTGCGTTCCACGGGGGCGGCAAACCAGTGCCGCACCTCCGCCTTGCCGGCGTGGGTGATGCTGTAGACCACGTGGCCTTCGCCGTCACTGCCGTCATTGCTGACCAGGCCGTCGCGTTCCAGCCTGTCCAGCGTGGTGTATACCTGCCCGATGTTCAGGGGCCAAGTGGACCCGGTGCGGTTCTCGAACTCAACCCTGAGCTGGTAGCCGTAACGCGGCTGGTCCTGCAGCAGGGCAAGGAGGCTGTGGCGGATGGACATGATGCTCCTAGCGGTGGCGTCAGCGTCGGTATGCACGGACCCCCAAGACCCGTGCATACCGCGTATAGAGTGAGGCTAACCCAGTCCGCGGCGCAAAGCAATACTCAGTATCTACCCGGCCTACATGACCAGCAGGATCTTGCCCACATGGTCGCCGCTGTCGAAGTACCGGTGGGCGGCCGCGACCTGGTCCAGCGGGAAGGTCTTGGCCACCAGCGGGCGGATCCGGCCGTCCGTGATAAGGGGCCACACGGATTCCCGCACGGCGTTCATGATGGCGCCCTTTTCCGCCACCGGGCGCGGCCTCAGTGCCGTGGCAACCACCGCCGCGCGCTTCCGCAGGAGCTGGCCAAGATCCAGCTCCCCCTTGGCCCCGCCCTGCAGGCCGATGACAACAAGCCGGCCGTAGTCCGCGAGCGCATCAACGTTCTGCGCCAGGTACTTGGCACCCACAACGTCGAGGATCACGTCGGCGCCCTTGCCGCCGTTCTGCCGCCGGAGGCTTTCGGGGAAGTCCTCTTCGGTGTAGTTGATGGCGATGTCCGCGCCCAGGAAAGCCTTCGCGGTCCCCACCTTTTCCGCGCTTCCCGCGGTGGTGGCGACCCTGGCGCCGAAGGCCTTGGCCAGCTGGATGGCCATGGTGCCGATCCCGCCGGTGGCGCCGTGGATCAGGACAGTTTCACCGGCCTGCAACTGCGCCGTCATGATCAGGTTGGAGTAGACCGTGGCTGCGACTTCCGGCAGCGAGGCAGCGGTGACCACATCAACGCCGTCGGGAATCCGCAGGACCTGCTCCGCCGGCACCGCAACCTGCTCCGCATAGCCTCCGCCTGCCAGCAGCGCCACCACCTTGTCACCCACGGAGAATGCCTTGGTGACGCCGGGACCGAAGCCGGCGATCCGCCCGGACACTTCCAGCCCGGGGATTTCGGACGCGCCGGGCGGGGGCGGGTAGAAGCCCCTGCGCTGCTGCACGTCCGCCCGGTTCAGGCCGGCGGCGACGACGTCGATCAACACCTCGCCCTGCCCGGGCACCGGCGCGTCCACTTCGCGGACCTCCAGAACCTCCGGACCACCGGGTTCTGCAATGTAGACGGCTTTCATGGAGAACTCCCGTTTTCTAGCTGATTCGTGCCCCAGAACCAGTGTGCACCGGACGCACGGCAGACTCTGTTTTGTTGCAGCCAACTGCCTATGAAACACTACTCGTTAGGGAAGGTTGTCCGAGCGGCCGAAGGAGCTAGTCTTGAAAACTAGTGTGCGGTAACCCCGTACCAAGAGTTCGAATCTCTTACCTTCCGCGAATGGAACCCCGGTACGCCACATGGTGGCGGACCGGGGCTTCTTCGTTTAACCGGCC
>NZ_JAKFFD010000096.1:0-10778 GCF_036675385.1 Pseudarthrobacter sp.
TTCCGCGGCGCCTCCCGGTACCTGGAGCCGTCCTTCCGGGACTGCTTCGACCTCGAGTGCGAGGCCCTGTCCTTCGTCCGCAACGAGATGGGGCTGACCAACGTCAAGCTGATGATCCCGTTCGTGCGGACCCTGGACGAGGCCCGCGGCGTCATCGAGCTGCTGGCGGAGAACGGCCTGGTCCGTGGCGAGAACGGCCTCGAAGTGATCATGATGTGCGAGATTCCGTCCAACGCGCTGCTGGCCGACGAATTCCTGGACTACTTCGACGGCTTCTCCATCGGCTCCAATGACATGACCCAGCTGGCCCTGGGCCTGGACCGGGATTCCGCGATTGTCTCGGGCGGCTTCGATGAACGCGATCCTGCCGTCAAGAAGCTCCTGAGCATGGCCATCAAGGCCTGCAAGGCGCGCGGCAAGTACGTCGGCATCTGCGGCCAGGGTCCCAGCGACCACGCCGACTTCGCCGAGTGGCTGGTCGGGGAGGGCATCGATTCCGTCTCCCTGAACCCCGACACCGTGGTGGACACCTGGCTCCGGCTCGCCGGCACCCCGGCACGCCGGTGATTGAGCCTGTCGAAATCCGCTGAACGCACGACGTCGGCACCCGGGTTGGGTGCCGACGTCGTCCGTTTCCCGGTGGTCGAGGATGTTACTCCTCGACAAGGAAGCGGCTTGTCGCTGCGCATATTCCGTGGCGCTACGCATATTCCTTGTCGAGACCTAAATATCGGTGGCGCCAAGGAATATGCGGGTCACGGTCGGGTTTGCGCGTCGAAAACCGCAGAACGCGTACGACGGCGGGGCACGCCAGCCGCTGCCAGCTTGCGTTCCAGCTTGCCGGGCTCCATCAGCTCGGCCCAATCCCACCTCACCACGTTGAACCCAGTGGCCCGGATTCGGTTCTCGCGCTGCTTTTCCTCCACCACCGCCTGCGACGCGGTCCGGCCCTTGAGGTACTCGGGTTTGAGGTACTTCACCTCGCCATCGAATTCGCCAACAACCTTGGCCTGCTTCCAATAGAAGTCGGTGTAGCCCACCAGGCCGTCCCTGTCGTGGATGGCTTGCTGCAGGACCGGGGCTTCGAAGCCGGCCACGTGGATAAGCGCGCGGCTGTAGGACTCCCCTGCGGAACCGGACAAAGGGTCAGCGAAAGCCAGGGCGGTCAGCACCCTTCGCCTCGCAGCAGTGGAGTACATAGATCCGATACCTGCCTCCAGTTCAGCCGTCGTCACGGCAGGCAGCCGCAGGGTTCGGTCCGGTCGAAGCACATGGTCCAGGGGTGCGGCAGCTTCGGTGAAAGGCGTGAACGCCGCCAGGTCCAGGACAGTGCGGATGCGCCCGGTGACGAGCAGGCCCTCCCGCCGGACCACCATCAGACCCGCCGGCGCAGCAAAGTGGCGGCGGACTCCAGCACGTGACCGGCCGCTTCCAGGCCTGCCCGTCCGTGTAGACGCCGTGCCGGACGCGGACCAGGGAACCGGCCTTTACTCGCTTTGCAAGGTCATTCGGGGTCAGCCCGTGAAGGGCGCGGTCGCGGGCCAAGAGAAGCGGTGGAAGATCCGTCATGTAGCGAAGATGCCAGCTGCGCGCCCTCGACGCGAGGGGTAGGTGCCGCTATGTGGAGAAGTCCTGGCGACGTGGAGCAACGGACGACGTCGGCACAAATCAGCCCTGGTTGATGCGGATCATGTTGCCGGACGGGTCGCGGAAGGCGCAGTCGCGCGGGCCCCACGGCTGGACAATGGGTTCCTGGAGCACCTCGGCGCCGGATGCACGGAGCTTTTCGAAGGTGGCGTCGAGATCGTCGGTGTTGAACACGAGCATGGGCATAACGCCTTTGGTGACCAGCTCCTGGATGGCGTCCCCGTCGGCCTGGGAGCGGCCGGCGTGGGGAGGGGAGAGGACGATCTCAAGGTCGGGCTGGGCGGGGCTGCCAAGGGTGACCCAGCGCTGTCCATCCGAGCCGACGTCGTTCCGGACTTCCAGGCCAAGGGCGTCGCGGTAGAAGGCGAGGGACTCATCGAGATCGTTGACGGTGACGTGTGCGTACTTCAATGAAATGTTCATGTCTCCCACGCTAGGGGAGTGGTTATGACGAGGCTTCTTCAATCCTGCTCGGTTTGCGGGCGGGCCGGGTGTGCTGCCGGGCGATGCACGTGGGCATTGCTTTCACGGCGTGGTGTTCGCGGGCCCGGTAGGCGCTGGGCGTTATGCCGACGATCTCGGTGAACCGCGAGCTGAACGAACCCAGGGACGTGGAGCCCACCTCCATGCACGCGTCGGTCACGCTGACACCGGCGCGCAGCAGCGCCATGGCACGTTCGATCCGCCGGGTCATGAGGTAGTTGTACGGAGTCTCACCGTAGGCGGCCTTGAACTGGCGGGAGAAGTGCGCGGCGGACATGAGGGCGCCGGCGGCCATCGTTGGCACATCGAGCGGCCGGGCGTACTCGCGGTCGATCAGGTCACGGGCCCGCCGCAAATGGGCCAAGTTTGCCAGCTCCTGCGGTGTCATGAGGCAAGTCTAGTAGCGCCCCCGGTGGTCGAGCCTGTCCGCCCGGTGATTGAGCTTGTCGAAATCCCGGCTACGCGGAAACGGCATGGCCCTACGCAATGACGTGAAAATGCTCGGGCAGCCGTGCCGGATCAGCTGTGCACGGAGCATACTGAGGCATGACTGACCGCGACGACTTCCTAGCCTGGGTAAAGTCCGCGCTTTACGAAGCGGAACTAGCCCTTCACAACGGCGATTCGGCCCCGCGCCGGGCAATCTGGTCACGTAACGAACCCGTGAGCATCCTGGGTGCGTGGCGCAACGCCTTTAGCCAGCATGAGCTGGACGGGCTCTTCGCCGACCTCGAGAAGAGTTTCTCCGACTGCACGTCGTACACGTTCGAACTGCAGGCCTATGACGTCGTGGATGACATGGCCTACACCGCCGGACTGGAGCACACCTCCGCCTCCGTCAACGGTCAGCCGCGAAGTTACACCCTGCGTGCCACGCAGGTGTATCGCCGCGAAGGCGGCGAATGGAAGGTGGCCCATCGGCATGCCGACACTGTTGTCGAGTGACGGTGCCAGGCGCGTCGCGTGAACCGGGTAGTGATCCGTTGCCGGGCGTCGAACCGCAGTGAGGCACGGACCGGACGCGGCCCTTTACGCCAGAAGGTGGAGAAATAGGGTACGTTTTGTTTTCTTAATTCACCAGCGCCCGGTGTACTCTTCCAAGGTTAGGCTTCCCTAAATCGCCGAAGACACCTATGGACCACACGCTATGAGCACCCAACTTGACCTTCAACGCCTGTCGTTTGCCGCGAACCTCGCGAGCAGGGGTGACAGGACTGCCGTTGCCACCAGCAAGGGTGTCTTAACGTACCGGGAACTGGCCGGCCGTGTTGAGGAGCTGGGCCGGCGCCTCGGTACCGAACGACGCCTGGTGGCACTGACGGCCGGTAACGATGTTGACTCCTTGGTGGGGTACTTGGCGGCCATGGCGGCCGGTCATCCGCTGATCCTCCTGCCCGCGGACAAGCCTGCCGCCCTGGAGTCCCTGGTCGCGGCCTATGATCCGGACGTTATCCTGAGTTCGGCGAACGGCCGGACAGTGCTGGAGGAGCGGCGGCCTGGCACCGTACACTCTCTGCACCCGGACCTGGCCCTTCTGTTGAGCACGTCAGGTTCCACCGGTTCGCCCAAGCTTGTGCGGCTGTCCTATGAAAACCTCCAGGCGAACGCAGAGTCCATCGCGGAATACCTCGGCGTCACGGAGTACGACCGGGCAATGACCACACTGCCCATGTCCTACTGCTACGGACTGTCAGTGATCAACAGCCACCTGCTGCGTGGTGCCAGCCTGGTCCTGACGGATCTGTCCGTGGTGGACCCCTGCTTCTGGGATCTGTTCCGCGGCGAGGGTGCCACATCGTTCGCAGCCGTTCCCTACACCTTCGAGTTGCTCGAGCGGGTGGGGTTCGCCGCGATGAATCTGCCCACGCTCAGGTATGTGACCCAGGCTGGCGGCAGGCTCGGCCCTGACCTGGTCCGGCGCTACGCCGACCTGGGCGCAAGGAGCGGCTGGGATCTCTATGTGATGTACGGCCAGACGGAGGCCACCGCACGCATGGCCTACCTCCCGCCCCGGCTGACGGGTACGTCGCCAGGCGCCATCGGAATCCCTGTCCCCGGCGGCGCCTTCCGGATAGACCCTGTCCCTGGTCTGGAGCATGGCGAGCTGGTTTATTCCGGGCCCAACGTGATGCTGGGATACGCCGGAACCCCGGAGGACCTCGGCCTCGGGCGGACGGTGGATGAACTCCGCACCGGAGACCTGGCGCGCAAGAACGCTGACGGACTGTACGAGGTCGTGGGACGGCGCAGCCGGTTCGTCAAGATCGTCGGCCTCCGCGTCGACCTCGGACAAGTGGAACGGATCCTTGCCGACCTTGGTATTCAGGCCGCGAGCGCCGGGACGGACCAGGGACTCGTCGTCGCCGTCGAGGGTGAACACGACCCGGCGCTGCTGGGCAAGCTCCTTGCCCAGGGCATCGGCCTGCCCCGCGCTGCGCTGGAAGTACACGCGGTGCCGGAGCTCCCGCGTCTGGCGTCCGGCAAGCTGGACTACCCGGCCGTCCTGGCGCTCGCCAAACCCACAGTTCAACAAGCGCCGTCCAGCGCGAACTCCGGAGCTACGCCGCAGGACAGTGTGGTGAAGATTTTTGAAGACACGCTGGAGCTGACGGACATTTCCGACGACGACACTTTCGTTTCGCTCGGCGGGGACTCGCTTTCGTATGTGGCAGCGTCCGTGCGGCTTGAGCAGGCATTGGGACATTTGCCCCCGGACTGGCACATCACCCCGGTGGGAGTGCTGGGGGCCCGCCTTGAACAGCCGCGGCCGCGGAAGCGCCGCCCCTTCGCCCGGCTTGAAACCAGCATCGTGCTGCGGGCGGTCTCCATTTTCCTGATTGTCAGTACCCATATTGGTTTCCTGCACTGGCAGGGTGCGGCCCACGTGCTCATGGCTGTGGCGGGGTTCAACTTCGCCCGGTTCCAGCTGTCCGGGGAACGCATGACGCGGCTGCGGAAGCAAGTGGCCAGCCTGGCCAGGGTGATCATCCCCAGCATGGCCTTCATCGGCTTCGCCTACCTGATCACCGACAGATACAGCCTGGCGAATATCGTCCTCCTCAACGCCATCATCGGACCCGAAGAGGTGACCACCCGGTCGCATTTCTGGTTCATCGAGGTGCTCGTCTACGTGTTGGTCAGCATGACGGCCCTGCTCGCCGTGCCCTGGGTTAGCCGGGCCGAAAAGCGCTTCCCGTTCCTCTTTCCGCTGGTGCTGCTCGCCGCCGGGCTGCTCACCCGCTACGAGCTTTTTGAGCCGGGAATTCCGCACACACCGCCCATATTCTGGCTTTTCGCGCTGGGATGGGCGGTTGCCCGGGCCCGCCATATCCTTCAGCGAGGCGCCGTCAGTGTCGTTGCCGCTTTGACCATCCCGGGGTTCTTCGACAACCCCGCCCGTGAACTGACTGTCCTGGCCGGGATACTCCTGCTCCTGTGGCTGCCCAGCATTCCCGTCCCGGCCGGGCTCCGGCGCCTCACCGTTCAGCTGGCCAGCGCGTCCCTGCACATCTATCTGGTGCATTGGCTGGTCTACCCGCTGCTGGTTGGGCTCAGCCCCGCGCTCGCCGTCGTGGCCTCACTGGCCGCAGGCTCGGCGTACTGGGCGCTCTGCAGCTATGCGCCAACGGTCATCGGCCGCGCAAAAACCCGGTTGTCGAGCCCGTCGAGAGCCCCTGTGATTGAGTCCGCCGCCCTGGAGCCCTATCGGGCTGAGGCGCCGGCACGCACTCAACGCTGACGTACTCCATCTCCTAACCAAACCGACTGCCCGGCCGCTGCACTTTCGTGTGTTCAGCGATCCGAACGACGGGGGAGTTCGCGGGGCTGGGCGTTGCGCGGTGTCGGTTCCGTTGCATGTGCTTGTAGCTGCTTTGGTATTTCGTGGGCCGGGACGGGCGTGGACCAGAGGTATCCCTGGGCGTGGCGGACACCGAGCCTGCGTAGTTGGTTCAACTGCGTCGGTGTTTCGACGCCTTCGGCGATGACGCTGAGGTTCAAGACGCGGGCCATGCCGAGGATGAGTTGGATGATGGAGGCGCTGCTGGGATCTTTATAGCCGAGTTCTGA
Source organism: Pseudarthrobacter sp. (assembly GCF_036675385.1). Lineage (NCBI taxonomy): Bacteria > Bacillati > Actinomycetota > Actinomycetes > Micrococcales > Micrococcaceae > Pseudarthrobacter > Pseudarthrobacter sp. Next base: position 6,199 of record NZ_JAKFFD010000096.1, read on the forward strand.
TACAAAGGACCTGTCGATTTTCAGGGTGTCGGCGGATAGCCACCGGAGCTGGCTCAGGGATGAGTAGCCGGTGCCGAAATCGTCGATGGCCAGGCCGACGCCGCAGGCATGCAGGCCTTGGACGATGGCGGTGGGCAGTTCGCGTTGATCCATGAGTACGGATTCGGTGATTTCCAGGGTGACGGCGGCCGGGCTGATGCCGGTCGTGCAGAGAGCGTCCCGGACGGTGTCCACGAAACGCAGGTCCTGGAGTTGGCGCATGGAGACGTTGACGAAGATCGTGAGATCCTTGGCGCCGGGCAGGGTATTGCGCCAATGCTGGGTCTGTTGGAGGGCCTGGTTGAGGACCCAGCTACCAATGGGAACGATCAGGCCGCTGTCTTCTGCGAGGCTGATGAAGCTTGCGGGCTGGAGCAGGCCGAGTGTGGGGTGTTCCCAGCGCAGGAAGGCTTCGAGACCGACCGGCATCCCGGTTTTGACGTCGATCACGGGTTGATAGTGGAGTCTGAGCTCATTCCGGTCCAAGGCGAGGCGCAGGTCGGATTCGAGGTTGAGCCGGGCGGTGGCGGCGGCCTGGGTGCGGGAGTCGCGGACCGCTATGCGGTCGCCGCCGGCGTTTTTGGCTTGGTACATGGCCATGTCGGCTGCGTCGAGGATGGTCTCGGCGGTGTCTCCCGGGCCGGCAGGGGCAATGCCGATGCTGATGTTCAGGAAAATCCGGCGGCCGCCGAGGGTGAAGTCCTCTTTGACAGCGGCGCGGAGCCGTTCGGCCACGGCAGTAGCCTCCGTGGCGTGCAGATTTTTGCAGATCACGATGAATTCGTCGCCGCCGAACCGGCCAACGGTGTCGCCAGGCCGGATGGCGGGACGGAGCCTGGCCGCGAGTTGAGTGAGGATGGCGTCTCCGGCGGCGTGGCCGACGGCGTCGTTGACGGTCTTAAACCGGTCAACGTCCAGGAAGAACACCACAACACTGGATGCTTTGCGGCCCAGGAGGTCATGGAGGATGGTGTTGATCAGGATCCTGTTGGGTAGCCCAGTCAGCGCGTCATGGGATGCCTGATGTGTCAGGACCGCTTCGGCCAGTTTGCGGGCGGTGATGTCTAGGGCGGTGATGAGCACCCTGGTCCGGACGCCGGTGCCGGTGACCCTGACGCTGGCCAGAATCCAGCGCACGTCACCGGTTGGTTGGATGAGGCGCAGCTCGCGGTCAAGGTGCCGGGAACCGGCCCGGTCCAGAGAGTGCCAGTCGGTCCTGACACCGTCCCGGTCCTGGGGATGGATTTTTTCCAGAAGCATGGATACGGAGACTTTCTCGCCCGTGGTGAGGTCCAGAAGACGGCCAAATTCCTCCGAATGCCACCACCGGCCCGATGAGAAATCGTATTCGGCGCTTCCCACATGGGCCATCTCCTGGGCTTCGATGAGCCGTTCGCGTTCCTTGCCTGCCTCGTCCTGCAGCTGCGCCACCGCTGTGACGTCCCGTGCGATGGTGGAGCTGCCGATCAGTACTCCGTCGGCGTCGAACCGGGGTGAGTGCGTGAGTGAAACCTCTGCGACGCGGCCGTCGTTGCGCCGCCAGCGGGTCCGGACCTCGCTGGAGCCTTTTCCGGCCAGGAGCTGCTCCAGGGCCTCCCTATGCAGAATGGGTCCGTTCGTGGTGGTCAGCAGGTCATAGTTCCGGCCGATTGCCTCGCCAGCGCTGAAGCCGAACATTTCGGTGGCACCGGCATTCCAGGCAGTGATTGTTCCGTTCAGGTCACCGCTGATGCGGGCCTCGGGGACGGCCGGCGTATGAGGAATCATCGGTACCTCTTTCATCGGCCGGATCCTGCAGATCTGGATTGTGGCGCAGGGGAAGTTCACGGGGAAGAACTGCTTGTTTTCAGGTCTGGATGTCGACATTGACTCTGGACTGGAAGGAGAAACCAGCGACTTGCTGGCTTCCCGCTTCCGGCCTGCTGGCCGGCTCATCGCGTGAGAGCAATTAGGAATCCGTGCTGTAGCCCCCCACCATGAACGGATATCACCAACGGCGTGGTGTATGGCGTCACTTTGTGCCTCTTTCGGTTGAAAGTCAATCGATGCAGTCACGGTGCAGGTTTACCGGAATTGCGCTCACTGCCATCCGCGGCCATAGCGGAGGTGCGGGTAACGGGACGGTTCTCCCGGGGGACAGTTCTCTGCTCTTTATGGGCGCCGTCCGACGTCAACGTCGTGGAAGGGCATTTGAAAAGCAGTGCGTACGAAGCCAGCTGAGAATCCCCGCGTCGCAGGATCCCTCGCCGCGCGGTGGCCGGCGGTCGCCCGGACTGCGGCCTTGACCTGCGCCCTGTTGTTCGTGAGCATGCTGCCCCAATCCCTCCCTCGCCTTTGCGACGATTGCGCAATGTCTGCCCGGTGATTGAGCTTGTCGAAATTTTGATGCCTCGAGGTGGAACCAGCCGGCTCGCCTGGAGCGGCGGCGCCGTCACGTTCCACGAAATCGTGGCGAGCCTCAGCGCTTCCGGTGCCCGCCAGAACCGCTGTTATGAACTTAGCCACGCCGACCGTTCAGTAGCTGCCGCCATGTGGAAAACTACCTGCACCACGGTCGACGCGTACGATCGCAATCGACTCGCATCCGCTCTGACGCGCACGAAATATGGGCCGCGTCAGGGAATATGCGCGTCGACAAGGAATGAGCGCGTCGCCGCCGGCCCGGTGGTCGAGCTCGTCGGGTCCCGGTTTCGACAAGCTCAACCACCGGGCCCCTCCTTGACCTCAACCACCGGCCCCCTTCTTGACGCCCTCCGCGCCCTGCGCATATCCTGAACGAACGGTCGGTAAATAAATCGAACCAATCCAGGCAGGTGCATAGGAGCAACCATGGAAGCCAACGCCCAGCGCGACGCGGACGGTCAGGCCAACTTTGACCGCGTGATCGCCGCGGACTCCCGCATTGAACCAAAAGACTGGATGCCGGACGCCTACCGCAAGACCCTGCTGCGCCAGATCTCCCAGCACGCCCACTCGGAGATCATCGGGATGCAGCCGGAGGCCAACTGGATCTCAAGGGCCCCGAGCCTGAAGCGCAAGGCCATCCTGATGGCCAAGGTCCAGGACGAGGCCGGCCACGGGCTCTACCTGTACTCGGCCGCGGAGACGCTTGGCCAAAGCAGGGACAAGATGACGGCCGATCTCATCGCCGGCAAGGCCCGCTACTCCAGCATCTTCAACTACCCGGCCCTGACCTGGGCGGACATGGGTGCCATCGGCTGGCTGGTGGACGGCGCCGCCATCTGCAACCAGGTGCCGCTGTGCCGCGCCTCCTACGGCCCCTACGGCCGCGCCATGGTACGCGTCTGCAAGGAAGAATCGTTCCACCAGCGCCAGGGTTTCGAGATCCTGCTCGAACTCGCCCACGGCACCCCGGAGCAGAAGCAGATGGCCCAGGACGCCGTGAACCGCTGGTACGCCCCGGCGCTGATGATGTTCGGCCCGCCGGACGACGATTCGCCCAACTCCAAGCAGTCCATGGCCTGGAACATCAAGCGCTTCAGCAACGACGAACTCCGCAGCCGCTTCGTGGGAATGATGGTGGAGCAGGTCCGCGTGCTGGGCCTCACCCTCCCGGACAGCGAGATCCGCTTCAACGAGGACACCAAAAAGTGGGAGCACGGCCCGCTGGACTGGAACGAGTTCCACGAAGTCCTCGCCGGCCGCGGCCCCTGCAACGCCCAGCGCCTTGAGCGCCGGAGGGAAGCGCACGACGACGGCGCCTGGGTCCGCGAGGCAGCCGCTGCGTATGCAGCAAAACAGTCACTGAAGACAAAGGAATACGCAGCATGAGCGAGTCACAAGGCCCGGAGGCAACCACCGACCGCAACGCCTGGGGCCTGTGGGAGGTCTTCGTCCGGTCCAGCCGCGGCCTTTCGCACGTCCACGCCGGGTCCCTGCACGCGCCGGATGCCGCCATGGCCCTGCGCAACGCCCGGGACCTCTACACGCGCCGCAACGAGGGTGTGTCCATCTGGGTGGTTCCGGCCGACGCCATCGCCGCCAGCGATCCCGACGCCAAGGGCTCGTTCTTCGAGTCCCCGCAGGGCAAGGACTACCGGCACGCCACGTACTACACCAAGAGCGAAGGGGTGAAGCACCTGTGAACGCTGTTCCCATGGGCGGGGAATCCGCCACCCGCATCACCCCCGGCAACGCCCTGCGCCCGGAGGACATCGCGCTCGAGGTCCGCACCGGCCTGGCCAGGCCCACCGAGGACGTGGCCGAGTACGCGCTGCGGCTCGGGGACGACGGCCTGATCCTCGCGCAGCGGCTGGGCCACTGGATCTCCCGCGGCCCCGAGCTGGAGGAGGACGTGGCCCTGGGCAACATCGCCCTGGACCAGCTGGGCCACGCCCGGAGCTTCCTCACGTACGCCGGCGGCGCCTGGGACAAGACCGAGGACGAGTTGGCGTACTTCCGGCGCGAGCCCGAGTTCCGGTCGGCCGCCATCTTTGAGCAGCCCAACGGCGACTTCGCGGCCACCATCGCCCGCCAGTTCGTGGTGAGCTACTACCAGTTCGAGCTGTACCGCCGGCTCA
>NZ_JAKFFD010000216.1:0-2065 GCF_036675385.1 Pseudarthrobacter sp.
TCTGTTTCCAGGGGAATTGCCTCGATCCGGGCTGCCTGGCCGGCGGCCGGACCGATTACCAGCAGGACGCTGGCGGCAGTGACGCCGGAAAGGGCACTTACTGCCAGCTCCACGAGCCCTGGTTCCGAGGGGAGGGCCGCTTCCGCCGGCAGTGGTCCGTTGCCGGCATCGGCCCGTCGCCACACAGTGACTTTGGCGCCGGTCGCGGCGGTGATCGCGGTGGACAACGCCTCCGGATCCGATGCCGTCACCAAGGTGACCCTCTCAATGGTGTGCGCGCCGGACGGGGCCGCGGCCGCCAGGTGGGCGCGATCACGCCGCCAAAGGGCAAAGTGGTAGGCGGCAACGAGGCCGGCTGCTACTAGGAGGCCGAGTGGTGCCCGGATGCGGTCCAGCAGGCTGCCTCCGGACACGTCGCCCAAGATGAACTCGAAGAGCCGGTATCCAATCACCAGCAGGGCAACGAGCGCCACCACGGCACTGATGCCGAAGACCACCACGAGGTAAACCCGCCTGCCCGGAGGAATGACATCCATGCTGTGCGGTTGCAGGCCCGGCTTCCACGCCCGCCACCAGACGGGGCCTCCCACAAGGAGGGAACTGATGCCACCCAGCAGCAGGGTGCGCGTGCCGCTTCCGGCCAGGGGTGAAACGGCCATGGCAAGAGCTGCGTTGATGACGACGCCGATGCCGGAGGCAGCCGCCGCCAGGGCAATTCCTGACGTCACCAGCAGGCCCGCCCGGCGGGTGGCAACAGAACGATGCGCCCCGCTGACGCGATGATAGCGCCACACCAATGCTCCGACGGCTGCAGCGGCGACAGCAGGGCCGAGGGGAGCCAGCAGTTCATTCATCGACTCGCCCCGGTCGAATACAGTTCTGAGGAGTACAAAAACCACGACGGCGGCCCCGCCGAGCGCCGTGATTCCGGCTGCGAAGATCCCAACGCTGATCAGTGCAACATCCACCAGGGCGGTTTCCAGTTTGCGCCCGCCACCCTTGAACCAGTGCCACCACCACACGATACTTCCGCCAATGGCCCAGACGAGCGCCCGCAGCACAGACTGCCACCACGCTTCCGCCCCTGGGGTAAGGCTGGTGAAGCCCCGGATGGCGACGTCAAGCAAGCCACCCAGGGCGGTGATGGCGGAAAACGCGCCCGTGAGCAGTCCGAAGACTGTGCCGACAACAGCCGGGACGTCGTCAAGACTGACGGGATGTTTGACGGGGTGCCGCCACATCCAGCGATGCCAGAACCATACTGCGGCCCAGACAAGTCCGTTTGACAACGGCGAATACCACCGGGGTTCCTGGGGACCGATGAAGGACGCCGCCATTCCCAGGAGGGAACTCGTGGCTACGATGAGAGACACCGCATAAATCGCGGTCACGTACAGGCCCCACCCTGCTGCCGCGCGTTCCGCGGCGTCGTCGAGCCTCCGCCAAACTACCCACCACAGGAGCCCGGCCAGCGGACCTCCAATCAATGTGAAGGCGAGGGAACGGGCAAGCCCGGCCACATCTGTGGACGCCAACACGGCGCCCGTGCTGAACAGGCGCTCCAGGAGGCCGCTCAACCCGATAGCGGCGATCACCACCAGGGCAAACAGCAACACGTACAGGATCAAGCGGCGCAGAGTGAGTAGGGCAGAACCCGCCGCTGGTACAGCTGTCCGGACTGTTGCGTTCATGGCTTCAGGCTTGTTCCGGGGCATGACATGAGCTGGTACGGTGCCTGGTCGATCAGCCACTTGCCATCGACCTTCACCAGGGAGAAGCGGCCTTCGGCGTCGTACTCGGATGGTCCGAAGGGGCCACCCGGGCTTGAAGTGACAACCGAGACGTTCACCAAAGCCGTATTGTCCCTCTCGGTTGTGGAAATCAGGACGACCCGGGCAGGCAACGGGCCGCTTTCCCGGTAACCGCTGCAGGAGGAGCGTGCCACCTGCGTGAGGTAGGAATTGGCAGTGGCCGTATCGCCGTCAATGACCGCCGTGCTGTACCGCTGGACAACGCCCGGCGGCGTTGCCTCATTCAGCACCTCCGGCTCCCCGCGGGTGAAAAC
>NZ_JAKFFD010000146.1:0-41525 GCF_036675385.1 Pseudarthrobacter sp.
GGAGTTCTTGACCGCAACACCCTCGTCCCGGCCATCACTGCGATCGAGTTCCATGAGCCCACCAAGGTGGCTGTGTATACCTACAACGGGAGCACCGCGGACAACCTGAACGAGGAGGTTCTCAGGTTCGCCCGCGCGGAACACCCGGACTGGATCAGTCCCGACGGGCAGAAGTGGGCCGACGGGCTCTTCATCTTTGCGCTCGATCCGGTCGGCCGGCACGTGGGCATCTATATGGGCGAGGACCGCAAGGTCTCGCTGGAACAACGGGATGACATCCAAAATGCCGCAAAGGACCTCCTGCGGGACGCCCAATGGACGGACGGAACCATCGCCGGAGTCCGGCGCGGTGCCGAACTGATCAACCTGCCCTGGTACCGGTCCACGGCATTCCAGGTCGCTGCGTGGATGACCGGCGCCTTGGCCGCCCTGGGCAGTGCGGCATGGCTAACGGTGGGTGCGGTGACAACGGTGGTTCGGTGACAAGGGTGGGCAGCAGGAAGGACTTGGCGCGCGGAGACCGGAGCTATGCCAGTGTGAGCACGGACCTGGATGTCACTGAACTGAATGCCCGCACCATCCCCGAGTCCTCTTCCTATGTAGCAGTGTTCTGGAGAAGCACCGCAATTTCCTCAACCGGTACAACGCCACCACCGGGCTCGAACCGGGTCCATGCCCTGACACCGAAGGCGTTGGGCCGCCGGTCGAACCTCAAGCTGGTGTGGGAGTACGCAGATGCGGCGGCGGAACTGGACGCCCTGGACGACGTCATTGCCGACAGCAACGCGTTGCTCAACAAGCTCACTGCCTGGCCCACAGCTTGGGACCGGCAGCTGGCGCCCTTCCGCAGCGATCTGGCGGGCGTGGAGCAACTGCTCAGCAACCGTCACGGGCAAGGTGACTCCGCCACCGCCGCGGCCCTCAGATCCTTCCGTGACGCGAGCCTGCCCGAGCTCGAGCGCTGGCCGCAGAACTAGCGGACGGCACGATCACACCGGAGACTGCCTTGGACCGGTTGCGCGACGGCCGGAGCCATCTTTCAGTTCTCCTGATTAACCACGCAGAAACCGTGATCGAGGGTTTTACCAAAGCTCAGATTCCCGGACAGACCCGGGGAACATCCGTAGGCAGTTCCGTTCGCCTGCGAGTGCGCATATGCTCGGCACACGGCTACCGGTAATGCGAGCTGCAAACTAGGAACAACCAGGGGATTCACCTTCGAGGGAGAATGATCATGGATGCGGAAACAAAGGTTCTTGTCGGTGTGGACGGTTCGGAATCGTCCATTCAGGCGCTCCGTCTCGGGGCGCAGCTGGCGCCGGCCCTGAACGCCACCGTTGTCGCTATTGCCTGTTGGGATTTTCCAGAGATCTACGCCGGATATGTTCCGCCCGATTTCGCCCGGTTTGAAGCGGCTGCGGCGAAGACTCTTGCGGACGCCTTGGAAAAGGCGTTCGGTGAGGAGACTCCGGAAAGACTGACCTCGCAACTGGTCCGCGGACCGGCTGCGGCGAAGCTCGTCGAAGCGGCGGCCGACGCTTCATTGCTGGTGGTTGGACGCCGGGGCCACGGGGGTTTCCTTGGCATGCACCTCGGCTCCGTGAGCTCTGCGTGTGTTGCCCACGCGGACTGCCCCGTCTTGGTGCTGCATGCCGAAAGCAGCCACCGCTCCCATCATCTATGGAGGGGCTCCAAGGCGAAATGACAGCCTCCCGGAAAAGCCGGGATTCCGCCTCTCAAGCCGTAAGACACGGCTTCTCACACGCGAACCGGGTCCCTCTCACTGCGCCGCTCCATCCACTCGGTTACCGGATTGGTCGAACTCGTGGCCTTCGATTTCGTGGCGGATTTCGGCGGCAATGGGGTCCAGTTTCCGGTTGGAGTAGCTGACATACCAGCCGGTGATGGCGAACGTGGAGACGAACTGCAGCAGGCCCAGGATCAGGCCGACGTTGATGTTGCCCCACACTTTGGTGGACATAAACTCGACGGCGTAGTCAGCCAGCAGGACATACGCGAAGTACCACAGCAGAAATACCACGGCCATGGGGAACACAAAGCTGCGGTGACGTTTGCGCAGTTCCTGGAACCGCGCTGTCGACTGGACCTGTTCGAAGTCCACGGACGCCGCTGCGTCCGGAGTGTGGGCATCGTTACCCATCGTTCCTCCTCATTGAGACTTGCCTGGTTCACACGGACCGGCCTGCGGACAGGATGCGGACAATGTGACTGCAATCACTCTGCGCTGCGGTAGTCGTCTATTCCAGAACCATGGCCGGAACGGTCGCTCAACGGTTACGATGCTGCGACTAACGGCACCCGCCGCTACGCTGGGCACCATGCCGGACTCCCCGCTCCTGACCGCCGCCGCAGTTGCGGTGATTGTGCTGGCGATCGCCGTCGTCGTCGGCGTTGGCATCAAGCTGCTCCGATCCTTCCGTGAGCTGGGCACCGACGCCGAGCGCGCGACGTACAACACCCTCCACGCTGCATCGAGTGCCGGCCAGCACCTGCGTACGGGCCTCAATCCGGCGGGCGCCGCCAAGGCGAGCCGGCAGCTCAGGAACTTGCTGGGCTGTGATGCGCTGGCCATCACCGATACGGCCGGCGTGCTGGCCTGGGACGGTGCCGCCGAGGAACTGAAGCCCCGGTTGATGGAACTGGCTGCGGACGTCCTGATCGGCGGGCGGACGGCCGTGCTCCAGGCGCGGGACCTGGGGACGGGCCATGCCTCCGGAAGCTTCGCTGCCGTCATCGCGCCGGTCCGTGCGGGCTCACGGGTGGTGGGCGTCGTGGCGGCGTTTGCCCCGGCGGCGGGCGCAGGTCTGGTCCGTGCCACCAGCGAAGTGGCGGACTGGGTGGCCGTCCAGGTGGAGTTGGCTGAGCTGGACGCGTCCCGGACGCTGCTGATGGAAGCCGAAGTGCGGGCGCTGCGTGCCCAGATCAGTCCGCATTTCATCTACAACTCGCTGAACGCGATCGCGTCGTTCATCAACACGGATCCGGAGCGGGCGCGCGAGCTGGTGGTGGAGTTCGCTGATTTTACGAGATACTCGTTCCGGCGCCACGGTGACTTCACCACGCTGGCGGAGGAACTGCGCTGCATCGACCGGTACCTGCTGCTGGAGCGCGCCCGTTTCGGTGACCGCGTCCAGGTCAGCCTGCGGATCGCGCCGGAAGTCCTCAGCACCGTCATCCCGTTCCTGAGCCTGCAGCCGCTGGTGGAGAACGCCGTCAGGCACGGCCTGGAGGCCAAGGAAGGGGCGGGCCACATCACCATCACGGCCAATGATTCGGGCGCCTATGCGGAAGTGACCATAGAGGACGACGGCGTGGGGATGGACCCTGCCGAGCTCCAGGCGATGCTGGCCGGGCACCACGACGGCGACCACGTGGGGCTGCGCAACGTGGACGCCCGGCTCCGGCAGGTTTACGGGGACCAGCACGGCCTGGTGATCGAGACGGCCCCGGGCGAGGGAACGCTGATCACCATGCGCGTGCCCAAGTCCCAGCCCGGCCACGACGCCTGAACGCCTGAACGCCAGCTTTATGATCTCAGCCGCCTGATTCCAACCGCCCGCGGCGGCTAATGTAGGACCATGATTAATGTCCTCGTCGCCGACGACGAGTTACCCGCCGTGGAGGAGTTGGCCTATCTCCTGGGCAAGGATGACCGGATCGGGGTCATCCACCGGGCCATTTCGGGCACAGAAGCGTTGCGGGCCCTGAACACCGCAACGGTTGACGCCGTCTTCCTGGATATTCACATGCCCGCCGTGTCCGGCCTTGATGTTGCCCGCGCCATCGCGCGCAGCAGCAAACCGCCGGTGGTGGTGTTTGTCACCGCGGACGAGGACTGCGCCCTGGAGGCGTTCGAGCTTGCCGCCGTGGACTACCTCCTTAAGCCCGTCCGGGCCGAGCGGCTGTCCCGGACGGTGGGACGGATCAGCGAGCTGCTGCGCGACGGCGGCGGCGGCCCCGCCCCCGAGATGATCACCGTTGACCAGGGCGGCACCACCAGGATGATCAGGCGCGACGACGTCACGTACGTCCAGGCGCAGGGCGACTATGCCCGGCTGCACACCGCGGATGCCAGCTATCTCATCCGGGTTCCGCTGGCAGACCTGGAGCAGCAGTGGGCCGAGGCCGGGTTTATCCGGACGCACCGGTCCTACCTGGTGGCGCTGAAGCATGTGCAGTCCATGAAGCTGACGGCGGACAAACCCAGCGTCTCGGTGGCCGGTGCCAGCCTGCCTATCAGCCGCCGCCACCTTCCCACGGTCAGGGAAAAACTGGAAGCCACGCGCATCCGGCCGCAGGCATGACCCGGGTCCGTGTCACCGCTCCGCGCTCGGCCCCCCGGCCGGCCCGGGAGTCCCGCGAGGCGGCGGAGGAATCCGAGGTGGGGCAGGTCTTCGTCCGCTCCCTGATCCGTTCCCAGCTGCGGCTGGCCCTGGTGGTGGCCATCGGCTTTATGCTGATCCTGTGCGCGTTCCCGTTGCTGCTGGCAGCCCTGCCGGGCCTCGCCGAGACCCGGATCGCGGGGATCCCGTTCGACTGGATCCTGCTCGGTGCAGGCATTTATCCCGTCATCGGCCTCAGCGCCTGGCTGTATATCCGGACCGCCGCACGGAACGAGGCCCGCTACCGGGACCTGGCCGGGGACGAGTGATCACCTCATGAATCCCGCAGTGGGTGTGATCGCTCTCGTGTTGGTTTCGCTGGCAACGGCCGCTATCGGGTTTTACGGCCTGCGGATTTCCCGGACCACGGGCGATTTCTACGTGGCTTCCCGGACCGTCAAGCCATGGTGGAACGCCTCGGCCATCGGCGGGGAGTACCTCTCGGCGGCGAGTTTCCTGGGCGTGGCCGGGCTTATCCTGCTGTCCGGTACCGACGCGCTGTGGTTTCCCGTGGGCTACACCGCCGGCTACCTGATGCTGCTGCTGTTTGTGGCCGCACCGCTGCGCCGCTCCGGCGCCTACACGATCCCGGACTTCACCGAGGCGAGGCTGGATTCGCGCGCAGTCCGCCGTGTGACCAGCGTGGTGGTGGTTGTGGTGGGCTGGCTGTACATTGTGCCTCAGCTCCACGGCGCGGCCTTGACCATCCGGATCACCACCGGGCTGCCGGCCTGGGTAGGCTCCGTGGCCGTGGTGGTTGTGGTGTGCCTGACCGTTGTGGCCGGAGGCATGCGCTCCATTACGTTTGTGCAGGCGTTCCAGTTCTGGCTCAAGCTCACCGCCCTTGCCGTTCCCGTCCTGTTCATCGTATTCACGCTCGCCGGTGACGGGAGTGCCGCCGTGGCCCCCGCCGTCGTGAATCCCACCGGGCTGGCCCCCGCCGGGCCGTACCAGAACATCTCGCTGCTGGTGGCACTGCTGTTCGGCACGCTGGGGCTCCCCCACGTCCTGGTCCGCTTCTACACGAATCCGGACGGACACTCGGCACGGCGGACCACGCTGATCGTGCTCGGGCTGCTCTCCGTTTTTTACCTGTTTCCCACCGCCTACGGGCTGGTGGGGCGGATGTTCGCGCCCGAACTTGCCCGGTCAGGGCAGGCGGACGCGGTGGTTCTCCTGCTGCCGGGGCAGCTGATCGGTGGAACCGCGGGCGACCTGCTCTCAGCGTTGGTGGTGGCCGGGGCCTTCGCCGCGTTTCTGTCCACCACCTCCGGCCTGGTGGTCTCGCTGGCTGGCGTGATCAGCCAGGACGTCCTGGGCGGCAGCGTGCGGGGATTCCGGCTCGCCGCCGTCGTCTCCGCTGTGGTTCCGCTGGGATTTGCCGTGATGACTGATTCCCTGGCCCTGGCCGGCAGTGTGGGCCTGGTGTTTGCGTTTACCGCCTCCACTGTGTGCCCGGTGCTCCTGCTGGGCATCTGGTGGCGGGGACTCACCGATGCCGGCGCCATTGCCGGAATGGTGACCGGCGGCGTCCTCTGCGGCGGCGCCATGGTGTGGGGAACGGTCCTGGGCGCTGCCGGCACGCCCTTCTGGCTGGCCCAGCCGGCGGCGTGGACGGTTCCCGCCGCGTTCGCCGTGATAGTGCTTGTCTCCCGGGGGACAAAACACCGGATTCCGCGGACCATGAGCCGCGTCATGACGCGGCTGCACACTCCCGAACGGCCGTTGGTGACCGAACGGTGAGTCCCGTGACCAGCTAACGGGCAGTCAGTCGATGGCCGCCATGAGTTCAACCACGCGGTCCAGGAAGGCATCAACCTGGGTCTCTTCGTAACCGTCCTTGCCCACGGCGGGACGGAAGACCACCCGGCGGACATTGTCCACGCTGAGCGGCTTGTCCTCTTCGAGGTAGCCGATCAGGTCGTAGCAAAGATTGTCCACGTCCAGGATGTTGTAACTGCGGGCCTTCTTTTTTGACGGGCGCCGGAAGCGCTCACCGTCAGGCCGGTGGAGGCGGCCCCGGAGGATCCCGGAGAGGCTGCCGATCTCCCGCAGCCAGGCATCCTCGCCCTTGGCGGCAATCAGTTCGTCCCGTTCGCGGCGGGCGAAGGCGTCTTCGAGCCGGTCCAGCGCTGCGTCGACGACGGCGGCAGCGTAACCTCCCTTGACCGGGTCAAAGGAGACGCTCCGGACATCGGCGCTGGTGACGGCATGGATGGCGGCCTTCGGCGTCTCCAGTGCCACCCTGGCCCGCTGGAGGAACTGGTCCACCTGTTTGGCGTTGTACCCGAATTCGTTGCCCCGCACGCGCTCAAACGACGCGGGGATTTTCCGTTGAAAGTCCAATGCCACTGTTGATCCTTTGTTGCTTCAGCTGGGTCAGGTTACGCACCAGTCTATTGGCGCTGCCGGCGGTCCGGCGAAGATAGTCCGAGAGGGTCGCGTCAGACGCCCGCAACCAATGCGAACAGCACAAAGGCCACGGGACAGGCGAAGACGATGGAGTCCAGGCGGTCCATGACGCCCCCATGTCCGGGCAGGATGCTGCTCATGTCCTTGATCCCGAGTTCACGCTTGACCATCGACTCGGCCAGGTCTCCTGCGGTGGACGCTGCAACGACGCCCACGGCGAGGATCACACCCACCCACCAAGGTTTTCCCAGCAGGAAAATGCTGGCAAGGACGCCGATCAGCATGGCCCCGGCAATGGAGCCGGCGAAGCCTTCCCATGATTTCTTGGGGCTGATCTTCGGGGCCATGGGGTGTTTGCCCAGCGATGCGCCCACGAGATAGCCGAACGTGTCGTTCGAAACCACCAGCAGGAGCATCACGGCCACCTGCCAGGCCCCGGGCGGCACGGTTCCGCCAGGCCAGAGACCCACCGGGGTGGCGACTCCGACAGCGTGCAGCGGCAACGTGGCGAAACTGATGAAGAACGGGACCCAGCCCAGCGTGAACACGCCGGCAAAGATGCTGTTCGCTGATCCGGCGGGGTTCTCCACTGAACGCCAGAGGAGGACAGCCACGCAGCTCAGGAGCATGGCGAAAAGCAGGCTCTCAAGTCCGCCGAGATAAGCGGCGAACGGCATGGCGACTGTACCCACCATGACCGGGACGATGGGCATCCTGGTCCCGTTCGCCTCCAGGGCACGGAAGATCTCCCAGACTCCGAAGACCGCGAACCCGGTGGTGACAGCCACGAATCCGAGCGGGAGGAAAACCAGGCCGCCCAGCACACCGATCAGCATGGCCAGGCCCACCACAATGGCTGCCGGAAGATTCCGGCCGGCCTTGGGCGTCGGATTGCTCCGCAACTGTTTCCCCCTGGTGCGCGCCCTTTGGCTGGGGGCCTGCTCTGCCTGGCTCATCAGACTTCGAGCAGCTCTGCTTCCTTGCGCTTGAGCAGCTCGTCGATGCCGTCCACGTGCGATTTGGTCAGGCCATCCAGTTCCTTTTCGGCGCGGCTGCCTTCGTCCTCGCCGGCTTCGCCGTCTTTGACGAGCTTGTCCAGCGTTTCCTTGGCCTTGCGCCGGATGTTGCGGATGGAGATCTTCGCGTCCTCGCCCTTGGTCTTGACGATCTTGACGTATTCCTTGCGGCGTTCCTGGGTCAGGTCCGGGATCGTGATCCTGATGACGTTGCCGTCGTTGGAGGGGTTGGCGCCCACCTCGGAATCACTCAGGGCCCGCTCGATGTCGCGCAGTGCGGTCTTATCGAACGGCGTGATGAGGATGGTGCGCGCGTCCGGAATGGCGAAGGAGGCAAGCTGCTGCAGCGGGGTGGGCGAACCGTAGTAGTCCACCAGGACCTTGTTGTAAAGGCCCGGGTTTGCCCGTCCGGTGCGGATCGAGGCGAAGTCTTCCTTGGCTACCTCTACCGCCTTGTCCATCTTCTCTTCGGCTTCGAGCAAGGTTTCTTCGATCACTGTCTCTCCTCAGAAATCAGTGCAGTCCGGGTACCGGTTCCCTGCACAATCTTGGTTCATGGTTCCTGGTTCCATTGTTGCCCGGTTGCGGGCATGGAACCGTGCTCAGATCATCCTAGCTGCAGCTACGGGGTCACCAGGGTACCGAGCTTTTCGCCCAGGATGGCGCGGGTGACGTTCCCTTCGCCTTCCATCCCGAAAACCACCATGGACAGGTTGTTGTCCTTGCACATGGTCATTGCGGTCTGGTCCATGACCCTGATGTCGCGGCGCAGGGCGTCGTCGTAGCTCAGCGTGTCCAGCTTCTCGGCAGCAGGGTCCTTCTTGGGATCCGCGGTGTAGACGGCGTCCACGCCGCTCTTGGCCATCAGGACGACGTCCGCATGGACCTCCAGGGCGCGCTGGGCGGCCACTGTGTCCGTCGAGAAGTACGGCAGGCCGGCTCCGGCGCCGAAGATGACCACGCGGCCCTTTTCCATGTGGCGGATGGCCCGGCGGGGAATGTACGCCTCGGCGACCTGGCCCATGGTGATGGCGCTCTGGACGCGGGTTTCAACGCCGGCCTGCTCCAGGAAGTCCTGCAGTGCCAGGCAGTTCATGACAGTGCCGAGCATGCCCATGTAGTCGGCGCGCGAGCGGTCCATGCCGCTCTGGGACAGTTCCGCACCGCGGAAGAAGTTGCCGCCGCCGACGACGATGGCAACTTCCACTTCGGGGACCGCTGCGGCGATCTGCTTGGCGACGTCGCGCACGGTGTCGGGATCAACGCCCAGCTTGCCGCCGCCGAAGACCTCGCCCGACAACTTCAGGAGGACGCGGCGCCTGCTTTTCTCTGGCTGGCTTGAAGAATTGACGGCTTCCATGGGTGCCTTCCCGTTTGTGAACTCTGAAAAAGGTTATCGTGCCGGGTGGCCAAAGGTCTCATCGGACGTTTAGCCGGTGCATGCAAAAGGGGCGGCCACCGAAGTGGCCACCCCTTTGCGGATTCGACTAGGAGCCGACGCGGAAACGCGCGAAGGACGTGCCCTTGACGCCGGCCTCTTCGAGGACCTGCGCCACAGACTTCTTGGCGTCCTTGGCGAAAGCCTGGTCGACCAGGACCTCACCCTTGTAGAAGCCCGTAACGCGGCCTTCCACAATCTTGGACATTGCGGCCTCGGGCTTGCCTTCAGCCTTGGCGGTCTCTTCGGCGATGCGACGCTCGGACTCGACCAGGTCAGACGGAACGTCTTCGCGGGTCAGGTAGTTCGGGGACATCGCTGCGATGTGCACTGCAATATCGTGCGCGGCGGTGGCAGCGGCTTCGCCTTCACCCTCAACAGCGAACAGGACGCCGACCTGGGCCGGGAGATCCTTGGACGTCTTGTGCAGGTAAGCGTCAACAGTGCCGCCCTCAATGCGGGACAGCTTGCGGACAACAACCTTTTCGCCGAGGATTGCGCCTTCTTCGACGACAACCTCGGACAGCGGCTTGCCGTCAACTTCGATGGCCAGGAGGGTGTCGAGGTCGGCAGCGCCGGACTCCACAGCCACGGCCAGGACCTTGTCGGCCAGCTGGATGAACTTGTCAGCCTTGGCGACGAAGTCGGTCTCGCAGTTGACCTCGATCATCACGCCGACGCCGTTGCTGACCTTTGCGGCCACCAGGCCTTCGGCGGTGGAGCGGCCTTCGCGCTTGGTAGCGCCCTTGAGTCCCTTGATGCGGATGATCTCGATGGCCTTTTCGGCGTCACCGTTGGCTTCGTCAAGAGCCTTCTTGACATCCATCATGCCGGCGCCGGTGCGCTCGCGCAGAGCCTTGATATCAGCGGCAGTGTAGTTCGCCATGTGAACCCCTCTGTCTAGAAAATGTATGTGGTGTACGGACCGACAGGACAGCGGCTCACCGGGTGAGCCGCCATCCTGTCAGGTGCTCCGGCGCTGCAGGCAGCGCCGGAGAATCCGGATTTACTAGTGTTACTTGTCAGCGTCGGCGGCGGGAGCCTCGGCAGCAGCCGGAGCTTCCTCGGCAACCGGAGCAGCTTCTTCGACTGCCGGAGCGGCAGCTTCTTCAGCAGCCGGAGCAGCCTCAGCGGCAGGTGCTTCTTCAGTCTTGCTGCCTTCGAGGAGTTCGCGCTCCCACTCAGCCAGCGGCTCTTCCGGAGCTTCCGTGGTGCCCGTGGCGCGGTTGTGGCGGGCGATGAGGCCCTCAGCAACGGCGTCGGCGACAACGCGGGTCAGCAGGTTCACGGAGCGGATGGCGTCGTCGTTGCCCGGGATCGGGAAGTCGACTTCGTCAGGATCGCAGTTGGTGTCCAGGATGGCCACAACCGGGATGTTCAGCTTCTTGGCTTCGTCAACGGCCAGGTGTTCCTTCTTGGTGTCCACGATCCAGAGCACGGAAGGTGCCTTGGTCAGGTTGCGGATACCGCCGAGGTTGGTTTCCAGCTTGGTGAGTTCACGGCGAAGGAGCAGCAGTTCCTTCTTGGTGTACGCGGAACCGGCGACGTCGTCGAAGTCGATCTCTTCCAGTTCCTTCATGCGCTGGATGCGCTTGGAAACGGTCTGGAAGTTGGTCAGCATACCGCCGAGCCAGCGCTGGTTCACGTAAGGCTGTCCAACACGGGTAGCCTGCTCAGCGATGGATTCCTGGGCCTGCTTCTTGGTGCCGACGAAGAGTACGGTGCCGCCGTGTGCAACGGTGGCCTTTACGAACTCGTAGGCACGGTCGATGTAGGACAGCGACTGCTGAAGGTCAATGATGTAGATGCCGTTGCGCTCCGTGAAGATGAATCGCTTCATCTTCGGGTTCCAACGGCGGGTCTGGTGTCCAAAGTGGACGCCGCTGTCAAGCAGCTGGCGCATAGTTACGACGGGCATGCCGGCGCTCCTTCCGGCAGGTCATTCATGAGAGAGCCTTTCAGGCCCTCTTACCCTGCCAATAGTTGACGGTTAATTAGCGTGGCCCAAGGCGGGCCGTGCTCCTGGCATCCATTGCGACTCTCATCAGAACCGCGAGGCCCTGACCGCAAGAGACACAATCCTCCTCATACAAAGCCGGGGCTTCAGATTTGGAGGGCTGGATACGCGTAGTCAGTTGCTGCTCCCCCGCATTCCTGAATGAGGCGTGCCGACGCAAGCGTTGAGGGCACAGCAAACTGCTCCATCAAGTGTACAACAGGAGCCAATAGCCGAAGGACAACCCGAGGGCCTGCGACGGGCGTTTTCCACATGGCCAAGGTGCGCACTCCCGCTGAGGGATCCGGCACGCAAAGCTGGGTTTATGAAAGCAATAGTTGCCCTCGCGGCAGTGCTCTTACTGCCGGCCGCGGCGGCTCCAGCGGATACAGCCCCGCGCGCTTCCTGGGAGTGGCCGCTCGCCCCCAGGCCCGCGGTGCTGCGCGCCTTTGACCCGCCGGACAAGCCGTGGATGAGCGGGCACCGTGGCGTGGACCTCGAGGCAACGCACGACGGCGTCCCGGTCACCGCGCCGGAGTCCGGCACCGTCAGTTTCGTAGGAGTAGTGGTGGACCGCCCCGTGATCACCATCGATCACGGGGGCGGTCTCCGCAGCAGTTTTGAGCCAGTCGAAAGCCCGCTCACGGCCGGGGCTGTGGTGGCGAAAGGCGAGATTATCGGAACCCTGCAGCCCGGGCACTGCGGCGCTCTTGCCTGCGTCCACTGGGGCGTCAGGCAGGGGGACGCCTACGTCAATCCGCTGGAGTTCGTCACCGACCTCCGCCCGTCCATCCTGCTTCCCCTGGGGCTGGACACTGGCTGACCGCCGAGCGCCGACGGCTGACGGCTGACGGCTGACGGCTGACGGCTGACGGCTGACGGCTCTAGACGATCGCCGAGATCCCGGTGATGGCGCGGCCGGTCACGAGGGTGTTGATCTCGTGGGTTCCCTCATACGAGTAGATGGCTTCCGCGTCGGCAAAGATCTTGGCCATCTCGAAGTCGGTCACGATGCCGTTGCCGCCCAGGAGGCTACGGCCGATCGCCACGCTCTCGCGCATCCGGGCGGTGGTGAATGCCTTGGCCAGGGCGGACTGTTCGTCCTTGGCCTGGCCGGCATCCTCCAGCTGGGAAAGCCGGACCATCATGCCCATTGAGCTGACTGCGTTCCCGAGGATCTGTACAAGCTGGCTTTGGACGAGCTGGAATGATGCCAGCGGGCGGCCGAACTGGTGGCGTTCCACGGCGTAGCGGCGGGCCACGTCGAAGGCGGCCAGCTGCTGGCCGACTGCCTGCCAGCCGACGGACAGCCGCGTGACCTTCAGGACCTTGTTCGTGTCGCGGAAGCTGTTGGCGCCCGCCAGCTTGAAGAAGTCCGGAACCACCACGTTCTCGAGGACGATGTCCGCGTTCTGGACCGTCCGAAGGGAGATCTTGTTTTCAATCTTGGTGGCGCTGAAGCCGGGCAGCGCCGTATCCACGAGGAAACCCTTGACCTGGTTGTCGGCGAGGTCCCGGGCGTAGACCACCACCCAATCCGAGAAGGTAGCGTTGCCGATCCAGCGCTTGGCGCCATTGAGGATCCAGGTGTCGCCGTCGCGCTGTGCCGTGGTGCGCGTGCCGCCGGCCACGTCGGATCCGCCCAGCGGTTCGGTGAGCCCGAACGCGCCAATCTTCTTCAGCGAGTAGATATCCGGGAGCCAGGCGTCCTGCTGTTCCTGGGAGGCCAGGGCTTCGATGGAGCCGGTAAACAGTCCGTCGTGCACGCCCATGAAGGTAGCGATGGAGGTATCGGCGCGCGTTGCCTCGGCGTGGACCAGGCCGGCAAACAGGTTGGAGTAGCCCTGGCGCCGCACAGGGCTCACCAGGTCGATCTCGGCCAGCTTGGGAATGAGTTCCATGGGGAACTCGCCGCGGTTCCAGCAGTCCACGGCAATGGGCCGGACTTCGCGGGCCAGGAAGCCCCGGATCTCGGCGAGCCGGTCCTGCTCCTTGGCGGTGAGAAGCTGCTCGAAGGCGAAGAAGTCGCCGTCGGCGTACGGAAGGTTGTTGATGTCAACAGAGGCTTTGGACATTTGGTTCCCTCGCAAAGATCAGCAGCGCGGACAGGCCAGCCATGGCAGGCCAGGCCGGGACTCAGCGGCACGGTAAGTTACTGGTCAGTAACATATCGCAGATTGCGGGAAAACGAAAGAAACCGCGGCCGACGATCTCTCGTCAGCCGCGGTTCCGCGAAGGTTGGTTCCTGCGGTGTGGTGCTTGGGTAGGGCTACTCGGACTTGAACCGAGGACCTTAGGATTATGAGTCCCGCGCTCTAACCAGCTGAGCTATAGCCCCCCGCCCTTGCCGGCGTGGTCCGCGGAGGACTTCGGCTTCAGCAGGGCAAAAACACTCTAGCAAACAGTAGCGGGCATCAGGACCACGCAGTCAGGGCGCCGGGGCCTGGCAGGCTGGAGCGGGCCCCTGCGGGACCGCTGTCAGAGGGCCTTGTCGTCGTAGCTTGCACCCCGGTAGAGGTCCTCGAAAGTCTGCAGCGTGCCCTCGATGCTGTGCGGTTCCACCATCCGCCTGCTGGCCTGGCCCATTGCCGCCCGCTCCCCGGCTGGCAGCTGGAGGATCCGCGTGATCTTGGCTGCGAGGTCGTCGCTGTCGTTGGGTGTGAACAGGTAGCCGTTCTCGCCGTCGCGCACCAGGTGCGGCAGGGCCATGGCATTAGCCAACAGGACGGGCGTGGAGGCAGACATCGCCTCAAGGGTCACCAGGGACTGAAGCTCGGCGGTCCCCGGCATGCAGAACAGATCCGCCTTGATGTAGGCCTCCCGGAGGTCCTCATCGCTGGCCAGTCCCAGGAATTTCACCCGCTCCCCCAGTCCGAGCCGTTCCGCCTGCGCTTCAAGTGCGGCGCGAACTTCGCCGCCGCCCACAATTTCCAGGTGGACGTTGAGCTCTGTGGGCGTCTTGGACACGGCATTGATGAGCACGTCCACATGCTTTTCCTCGGCCAGCCGCCCCACAAACACCACTGTTGGGTGGGCGTGCGGTTCGATCACTTCGCCGGGCTGCAGCTCATAGGCTGCGGAGTCAATGCCGTTGGAGAGTGGCAGTACCTTGTGCAGGAAAGCGTGCTGGTGCATGGCCTTGGCGGCCAGGGGTGTGGGCGTGGTGACGACGTCGGCCTGGCCCATGACCTTGCCCATGTCCTTCCAGGAGATCTTGCCGATGATGTTCTTGAACCACTGCGGGAACGGCAGGAACGGGTTCAGGTTCTCGGGCATGAAGTGGTTGGTGGCCACGATCCTGATGCCCCGCTTCGCCGCTTCGTAGAGGACGTGCTCGCCGATCATGTAGTGGCTTTGGATGTGCACCACATCGGGCTTGATCCGATCGAAAAGGAGGCCGATCTCCTTCTTGATTTCCCAGGGGAAGCAGATACGGAAGTACTCGTGGGTGAAGACCCCGTGGGAACGGAGCCGGTGCACGGTGGCCTCGGAGCGGAACTCGGTGAAGCTCGCGCCGTCGTCCGCCCGGCAAGCCAACACATGCACGTTGTGGCCGCGTCCGCTCATGCCGTTGGCCAGACGGTAGCTGAACTGTGCGGCCCCGTTGATGTGGGGCGGATACGTATCCGCGGCGATCAGGATGGTCAGGGGAGGCTGGTCAGAGGGCGTTGTCACGTGAAGAGCTCCTGAAGGTCACGGCACGGGCAGCTGTCGCTGGCCGCACCGGTTGGCCGCCGGCACAGTAGCGCGGGGCCTCTTGAAATCGGCTGGTCATGAAAGTGCGCGAGTTGGGTAACAAGCTAGTGGGACGCCCTGCCCGCCGCCTTCCGCGCATCTTTCCTGCGCTTGGTGACCTCGGGATGGTGCCTGGAAAGGGCGATCACCCCCACGATAGCAAGGGAAGCAGCCGTAGCCATGGCAATCGCCATCACGGCGTGGACGTCCGGGCGCAGCTCGCCCAGGATCACGATGCCGATAGCGATGCCCACGATCGGGTCGATGACTGTCAGCCCGGCGATGACAAGGTCCGGCGGGCCGCCCGAGTAGGCGCTCTGCACAAACCAGGAACCCAGGCCGCCGGCCGCCGCGATGGCCACCACCGAATACCACTGGACATTGAGTAGCGCCAGCCCGTTGGGGTCCAGCAGGTGCTTGCCGATGATGCGCGTCAGCACCGCGACAAAGCCGAACAAGACGCCGGCGCCGAGGATGTAGACAAACGCGCTCATCCGGTGCCGGAACATGACCGCCAGGGTGCCGAACAAGCCGACGGCCAGTGCCAGCAGCAGCACGATGGTGAGCTCGTCCTCCTGGCTCACATGGTGGTTCTCCTGCGTCACGTTGACGGCGAGCAGGACAAAGAGTGCGGAACCTGTCACGCAGGCCGCGATGGACACCATGGTGGCCCGGTTGATGGTGATGTCCTGGTCGCGGGCGTTCACCACGGTGGTAATGACCAGCGCAATGGCGCCGATCGGCTGCACCACCGTCAGCGGCGCGGAGACCAGGGCCACCGCGTTCATTCCCATCCCGAGGCACAGCAGGAGAAGTCCCACCACCCAGCGCGGATTGCGGAGCAGGCGGAGGAAGCCGTTTGAACTCAGCGCCAGCCCGCCGGTGTCGGCTTTGACGGCGCTCCCCTGCTTCTGCGCACCCAGGGCAAGGCAGAATGCGCCAAGCACCGCCAGCAGGACCGCCACCCATACCATCAGGCGGTGCCGCCGTCGTGATGGGACTGCTGACGGCCCTTCCGCAGAATGGCCCAGAAATAGTTGTACGCGGCGATCCAGTGGCCGGTGAGCCCAAGTCCCAGCACGATCCAGGCTGCGATGTACAGCGGCCCGGCAATCGGGGTGTCCAATCCCGACATGACCAGCAAGGGTGTGCCCAGGAGCAGGAGTCCCGTGCGGATTTTGCCCACACGGCTCACTGGCAGGTCCGGATGGCCCCGGAAGTAGGAGAGCGTCAGCACCAGGAGCACGGCGTCAGGCACCAGGAGTGCGGCCAGGTACAGCCAATGGACGACGCCGGCAATCACCAGGGTGACCGCCACCGCGATCAGGGCAAGCCGGTCAGCCAGCGGATCCATGACGCGGCCGAGCTTGGACGCCTGGTCGAAGCGGCGGGCAACGTAGCCGTCAATCCAGTCGGTTCCCGCCATGACCACCAGGACCACCACGGCGGTCCCATATTCCTTCTGGGCCAGCACGAGCCAGACAAAAAGCGGTACGCCCATAAAGCGCAGCACTGTCAGGGCGTTGGGGATGGTGAAGACGCGGTCGTGGTCAACCTGGGGGCGGCCGGGCCGCGCACCAGCGCCGATGAACCTCAATCCGTCCCCCTTCCTTAGAGCCCGGTGTGAATTCAGGGCCCAGTGTGACGTGTTGTGTTGTTAGGGGTTCCGCAGCAGCCTGCGCAGGAGCACCACAAAGATCGTTGCGGAGGCTGCAAGTGCGGCAAGTGGCTTCCAGCGGAGGCCGGCGCCGTCCGGGGATCCGGAGAAGTCAGTGAACTTTTGGCTGGCCTTGGCAGCGCCATGTTCAACGGCAGCCTTGCCCTCCCCCAGTTTTTCCCTGGCAGCGCCCAGCAGGAACATGGCCTGCGGCTTGATGTCGAGCTCGGTATCCAGTTCGTCGCGGACCTGGGCCAGGTGGCGGCGGCGCTGTTCCAGGCGGCGGTGAAGCTCGGGCTCGGACGCCTGCGGGAACTCTTTTTTGTGCGCCTCGGCCTTGGCTTCCTTCTCGGCCTTGGCCTTCGCGGCAGCCTCGTCCTTGGCAGCCTTTGCGGCCTTGGCCTCCGGGCTGGCCGGATCGAGCAGCGCGGCGTTGAAGTCCGAGCCTTCCTTGACGATTCCGAGATCGTGTTTGAAGCCGCGGATGGTCTCGGCCGGGACCAGGGGCATGGCCTGCTTGAATTTGCGGACGCCGATCAGGCCGCCAATGAGGGCAATGACCAGGAACAGGGCGCAGACGAGCAGCGCGGCGAGCCACGCCGGCATGATGGTGGCCAGGCCCATAATGGCGGCCACGATCAGGCCAACCACCAGGAACGCCACAAAAACAAGCGCAACGCCGAAGAAGGCGGCGGCGACGCCTACCTGGATGCCCTTGCGCTTGAGCTCGATCTTGGCGAAGGCGATTTCATCGTTGAGTTGGCGAGGGGCCAGACGGAAAAGAAGTTTCAGCGTCCTGGGCAGCGCGGTGATCCGCAATCCCTGGCTGGTGCGCCCGGTGTGACGTCCGCTCATCGGTTCCCGCCTAACTTGTTGCGTGGTCTGCTGCCTGGTCGGTTCGGCTGCCGTGGGCTGTGAGAGCCCGCGGCAGCACGGTCCCGCCCCCAAAACTATCATTCAGGTTCAGGGCAAACTTCCGGGTTGGCCGCACGGCGCGCCTGCAACCCCGGAAAGCTGGAACTTCCGGGCCTAGGATTGATCTCCGTGACCACTCCCTCGAATCCGGGCGATTCGCTGACCCGCCGCCGGAAACTGTTGTACATCCTCCTCCTCGGCGCCCTCACGGCGTTGGGTCCGTTCACGATCGACCTGTACCTGCCTGCGTTCCCGGCACTGGAAGCGAGCCTTGGGGTCACCGAGGCCCAGGTCCAGCTGACCCTGGCCGGCACCACCGTCGGCTTTGCCCTCGGCCAGTTGGTGGTGGGCCCCTTCAGCGACAAGTTCGGCCGGCGGCTCCCGCTGATCCTGGCCACCGCCCTGCACATCGCTTCCTCCGTGGGAGCAGCCCTGTCCACTGATATCTCCACGCTTGGCCTCTTCCGCGTCCTCATGGGCGTGGGTGCTGCGGGCGGCGGTGTGGTGGCGATGGCAATGGTGCGGGACCTGTTCTCCGGCTATGCCATGGTCCGGATGTTCTCGCGCATGGCCCTGGTGAACGGGCTGGCACCGATCCTGGCCCCGGTGATCGGATCGCAGCTGCTCCTGGTGATGCCCTGGCCGGGAATCTTCGTGTTCCTGGCCGGCTACGGCACCCTGGTGATCATCGCCGCGCTCGTTTTGGTCCGCGAAACACTGCCACCGGAGAAGCGCGGCCTGACCGGAATGACCGCCGGCCAGCGCTACAAGGTTCTTTTTACGGACCGGATCTTCGTGGGCCTGCTGGTGGTGGGCGGCATGAACTTCGCTGGCCTCTTCACCTACCTGTCCGCGTCGCCGTTCCTGTTCCAGGACATTTTCGGGTTCTCGCCGCAGGAGTACGGCCTGCTGTTCGGCATCAATTCCCTGGGCATTGTGGCCGGCGTCCAGACCAGCTCCAGGCTCATCCGTACTGTCCCGCCGCAATGGATCCTTGCCTGTTCCACGGCCTGGATGTTCCTTATGGCCCTGCTGATCGTGGTCTTTGACCAGGCCGGCCTGGGGCTCTGGGGCGTGATGGTTCCGCTCTGGTTCTACATCATGGGTGCAGGCTTTACATTCCCCTGCGTGCAGGTGCTGGCCCTGAGCAGCCACGGCGCGCAGGCCGGGACGGCCGCGTCCCTCCTGGGCGCCGCGACCTTCCTGATGGCCGGCCTGGTTTCACCGGTGGCGGGGTGGTTGGGCATCACCAGCTCCACCCCCATGGGCGCCGTGCAGGCCGCGTGCATACTGGTGGCGATTGCGGGCCTCTGGCTGGTCGTCAGACCCCGCACCGTGCCCTCGATCCACTGAACCCGTCGACCCAATGACGAAACCCATAAAACGCAAGCCGCACCGCAACCCCCGGGGACTGTTCCTCGGGGCGGTGCTGGGCGCCGTCGCCGGTTACTTCCTTGGGCGCGTGTTTGGCAGTGGCGCCATCGGCATCATCCTCGGCGCGCTGGCAGGCGCTGCCCTGCTGTACCGGGTCAACCCGGGCCCCTGGAACCGTCCCTAGCTGCTGGGAACGTGGCGCCAAATCCCGGTCCACCGGGGAGGGGCCCACCCCTGCCGCCCGGGAGCTTTCCCACGATAAAATAAATCCGTGCCCAGCTGGCAGTTCCACTCGCCGCCCTCGGCCACATGGCAACGTTGCGACTCAGGCATTTTGCCCATGTGGTGGGACCGGCTGTGCGCCCAAACCGGCCAGCAGTCCGCAGCCCTCTATGCCGCCGGACTCTTCACGGACGACCGGCGGCGGCCCATCGCGCAGTGGTTCAACGCCGCCTTCAACGCCGCCCTCCTGGTGGCCCCGGAGACCTCGCCTGAGTGGCCTGTGCAGCGCTTCGGGATCTTCTACGCACCACCGGCCTCCGGCTTCGTCCGCGTGTACTCAGCACCCCATGAATGGCATCCGCGCGAGCCCCGCAAGTACCCCACCGAGCAGGACGCCTTCCGTGCGGCCATTGCCGAGGCTGAGCGGTTCCTGCAGGTGGAAATGGACTTTGTGTGAATGCAAGAAATCCCCGCCCTCACAGAAGAGGACGGGGATTTTTGTTTGTTTGCTCCTCCTGCTGGACTTGAACCAGCAACCCTTCGATTAACAGTCGAATGCTCTGCCAATTGAGCTAAGGAGGAATGAAGCAGGTATGACATTAGCAAAGGTTTCCCGGGAATGTGAAATCGGCGGCGGCGCACCACGAAATACCCTCCCCGGGTATAAAAAAATCCCCGTTCCGGAGACCCGGAACGGGGATTGTGCGCTCCTCCTGCTGGACTTGAACCAGCAACCCTTCGATTAACAGTCGAATGCTCTGCCAATTGAGCTAAGGAGGAATGAAGCGGGTATCAGCCTAGCAAAGACACCGGCTGGAAGCGAAATCAGGAGTGAAATCGGCGCGATTCAGGCGTCCGAGCGCAGTGCCCGGCGTTCCGTTTCGAGCATCATCAGTTCCCTGTTGAGCCGCTGGAAATCCTCCGGGTCCGCCGCCGGATCCAGCCGTTGCAGCTGGCCCATCTTGTCCGCCTTGACCCGCGTGATCTGGAGCTCGAACAGCCGGGACAGAATGTCCTTGCAGTACTTCTGGACGGCGTCAGCGGTGCTCGCGGGCAGCGGCACCACGGCAAGCTCGGACACCAGCGGCCGGAGGGGTTCCGGGACTTCGTGCATCACCTGCTCCACCCAGCGCAGGGGCTCCCCGATCAATCCGGGACCGGAGGCGCGCATGGCGTCATGGACAGCCTGGAACGCCGGAGTCACGAACCGTGCGGCCGCGAAGCGCTCCCAGATGCCGCCGCCCAGGAGGGCGGACTCCTGCAGCGCCACTTCCAGCGCCTGCCGCTCCATGGAGGCCACGGGGTCCCGGGGGTCGGGCCGCTGGTAGGAAGGGACAGCGCCCGACGTCGGCCCGGCAGCCACGCCGGGTCCGCCCGCCTGGGCGGAACCCGCCGGAGCGGACGCCATCTGACCCGGGGCACCGGCGGACGTCCCCGGTGCAACCGGCCCGCCCGGGGCGGCACGCTTCATGGCGACGCCCACAGCCCGGCTGACGTCTTCAACCGAGATGCCGAGCCAGCCGGCCAGTTCCCGGGCATACTCGGGCCTGATGGCTGCGTCGCGGATCTGGGCCACCACCGGAGCGGATTCCCGCAGCGCGGCCACCCGGCCCTCGACGGTGTCCAGGTTGTGGCGCCTGAGCGTGGCTTTGATGGCAAACTCGAACAGCGGCCGGCGCGTGGCGATCAGGTCCCGCACGGCGGCGTCGCCCCTGCTTTGGCGCAGGTCGCAGGGGTCGGCGCCGGTGGGCTCCACCGCCACATAGGTCTGGGCGGTAAAGCGCTGGTCTTCCTCGAAGGCGCGCAGTGCCGCCTTCTGCCCGGCGGCGTCACCGTCGAAGGTAAAGATGACCTCTCCCCCGCTGCCGTCGTCGGACAGCAGACGGCGGGCGATCTTGATGTGCTCGGTGCCGAATGCCGTGCCGCAGGTGGCCACCGCCGTCGGAATTCCCGCCAGGTGGCAGGCCATCACGTCGGTGTATCCCTCCACCACCACGAGCTGGCGGTCTTTGGCGATGCTGCGCTTGGCGAGGTCGATCCCGTAGAGCACCTGGGACTTCTTGTAGAGCGTGGTTTCGGGGGTGTTGAGGTATTTGGGGCCCTGGTCGTCCTCGTAGAGTTTGCGGGCGCCGAAGCCGATGGTGTCGCCGGCGATGTCGCGGATGGGCCAGATGAGCCTGCCACGGAACCGGTCATAGATGCCCCGGTTGCCTTCGGAGAACATGCCCGTCAGCTTCAGCTCCTGGTCCGTGAAGCCACGGCCGCGGAGGTGCTTCAGCAGCGCGTCCCAGCCCTGCGGCGCGTAGCCCACGCCGAACTGCTCCGAGGCGGCGCGGTCGAAGCCGCGGCCGAACAGGAAGTTCCGGCCTTCGGCGGCCCCGGGCGTCAGCAGCTGGGCGCGGAAGAACTCATCGGCGATTTTGTGGGCATCCAGGAGGCGCTGGCGCTTGCCCACTTCCTCACGGTTGGGGCCGGTGCCGCCGTCTTCGTAGCGCAGTTCGTACCCGATGCGGGCAGCCAGCTTTTCCACTGCCTCGTGGAATGAGGTGTGGTCCTGTTTCTGCACAAAGGCGATGACGTCCCCGTCTTCGCCGCACCCGAAGCAGTGGTACCTGCCCACCTGGGGGCGCACGGTGAACGACGGCGACCGTTCGTCGTGGAAGGGGCACAGGCCCTTGTAGGTTCCCAGCCCGGCACCCTTGAGCGTGACGTAGCCGTCAACCACTTCCTTGATGTCCGTGCGCTGGCGTACTTCGTCTATGTCTTCACGTTTGATCAGGCCAGCCACAGAGCCATCCTAGTCCCGGGGTCCGACAGCGGACGCGTCGCTATGGCGTCTGTCACCACAGCGAGGGAAGGCTCCCCACGAGCCGTTCGTACATAGCCAGCGCCGAGCCGTCTGTCAGCGACGCCACCTGGTCGATGACCACCCTGAGCCGTGCGCCGTCGTCGGGCGCGTCCCGCCAGTCAGCCGCGAACATGGGCTCCAGGTGGCGGTCCCCCGTGGCGCTCAGGGCGGTGACCAGCGCGTGCAGCACCTCGCGCTGGCGCTCGTAGATGGGCTGGCGGTGTTCGGTGGTCATCACAAACGTGGTGGCCAGGCCCTTCATGACCGCGATCTCCATGACCGTCTCGTCCGGGACCATCAGCTCAGCGCTGTACCGGGTGAGGTTTTCCGGGCCGTAGACGGCGCGGGTGGCCTCCAGGGCGCTCTGGCAGAACCGGCCGATCAGCTGGCTGGTCATGTCCTTCAGGGCGGCCATGGACTTGCGGCTGCCGTCGGCCTCGCGGACCCACACGTCGGTGGCTTCCAACCGGGCCAGGGCGGCATCGATCGCCGCGGGGTCGTTGTGTGGGAGGTACCACTGCTTGGCGTAGCCCACCACACGGGCCCGGTGGTCCGGGTTGTCCATCCAGCGCAGCTGGAAGTGCCCGGCCACGATCGCGTCCTCGACGTCGTGCACGGAATAGGAAATGTCGTCGGCCAGGTCCATAACCTGCGCCTCCAGGCACGAGCGGCGTTCCGGCGCACCCTCCCGGATCCAGTTGAAGATGGGAAGATCATCCTCGTAGGCGCCGAACTTGCTGGTGCGCTGGCCATGGATGACCGGCGCGTTCAGCGCGGACCAGGGGTATTTCGCCGCCGCATCCAGGCTGGCCCTCGTGAGGTTCAGGCCGGCCGGGCGCCCGTCGGTGGCCAGGACCTTGGGCTCCAGCCGGGTAAGCAGCCGGAGGGTCTGGGCGTTGCCTTCGAAGCCGCCGATGGCATGTGCCACCTCGTTCAGGGCGGACTCGCCGTTGTGCCCGAACGGCGGGTGCCCCAGGTCATGGCTCAGGCAGGCGGTGTCCACCACGTCCGGGTCGCAGCCCAGGGCGCGGCCCAGTTCCCGTCCCACCTGGGCAACCTCTAGGCTGTGGGTCAGCCGGGTGCGGACGAAGTCGTCGGTGTCCGGGGCAACTACCTGCGTTTTCGCGCCGAGGCGGCGCAGGGCGGAAGAGTGCAGCACCCGGGCGCGGTCCCGCTCAAAGTCGGAGCGGTAGTTGTTTTTGGGCGGTTCCTCCACCCAGCGGGCGGAATCGTGGGCCTCGTAGCCGGGCAGGGCCTGTGCCGTGGTGCGCGTCTCAGCCACCGGAAACATCCAGCTCCGCGGCGGAGATGTCCTGGGACTGCGCGGCGTTCAGGGCACGGGATTCCAGCCAGTCCTTGGGCAGGGCCGGCTTTTTGGGCGAGCCTGCGCGGCCGCGCGGGCCTTCGGCATCCACGCCGGGGTACGGCGAGCCCAGGTCCAGCTGGTCCAGCGTGTCGCGCAGCACCTCCAGGCTGGTCACCATGGCCAGTTTGGTCCGCAGTTCACTGCCCACCACATAGCCCTTGAAGTACCAGGCCATGTGTTTGCGGATCTCGCGGAGGGCTTTGCCCTCATCACCGAAGGTTTCCACCATCAGCTCAGCGTGCCGGTAGACGCTCTCGGCCACCTTGCCCAGGTCCGGCTGGTGGCGGACATCGCTTCCCTCGAAGGCCGCCATGAGGTCGCCGAACAGCCACGGGCGTCCCTGGCAGCCGCGGCCCACCACCACGCCGTCGACGCCGGTTTCGCGGACCATCCGGACGGCATCTTCCGCGGACCAGATGTCGCCGTTGCCCAGGACGGGAATGTCCGGCAGCGCCTCGCGCAGGCGGGCGATTGCGGTCCAGTCGGCCTGGCCGGAGTAGAACTGCGCCGCGGTGCGGCCGTGAAGCGCGACGGCGGCGACCCCGGCATCGCGGGCGATCCGGCCGGCGTCGAGGTACGTCAGGTGGTCATCGTCGATGCCCTTGCGCATCTTGATGGTGAGCGGGACATTGCCCCTGGACGCTTCCTTGACCGCGGTCTGGACAATCGACGTGAAGAGGTCGGTCTTCCAGGGCAGGGCGGACCCGCCGCCGCGCCGGGTCACCTTGGGAACGGGGCAGCCGAAGTTCAGGTCGATGTGGTCCGCACGGTCCTCTTCGACCAGCATGCGCACTGCCTGGCCCACCGTAACGGGGTCCACGCCGTACAGCTGGACGGAGCGGACTTTTTCGTCGTCGTCGTGCGAGATGATGCGCAGTGATTCGGGTGTGCGTTCAACAAGGGCGCGTGAGGTGACCATCTCCGCCACGTACAGGCCGCCGCCGTATTCACGGCACAAACGACGGAATGCGGAGTTGGTGATGCCCGCCATGGGAGCCAGGATCACGGGGGTGTCCACCGTGATGGGGCCCAGCTTCAGGGGCGGGAGTTCCAGCTTGGGGGCGGGAGGCGTTGCGGTAACAGTCACTTGTCCATTGTCGCAAAGGCGGGCAAATCCGCGCGCCGGGCCCATTTGAGTCCCCTGGCGTCGTTCAGCTGCCCGTTCAGCCGCGGTCTGCCCGGCGTCCCCTCCGGGTGGTGGCGGGATCGTCGGAACCTTCCGTGGACTGCCGTGACCGCCTCTCGAAAGCGGCCGCCGCGAGCGCACCGGTATCGTCGACGTCGTCCGCGTTGATGGCGGCGGCGCCCGAGGTGCCGTCGGGGCGGCGGTCTTCGTCCGGGACGCCGATGGCGGACTGTCCGGCCGTCCGGACGCCGGTGGCCTTGACCACCAGCACGGCGATCAGGGTGGTCACCGGGATGGCGAGGACCAGGCCTATGGAGCCGACGAGCGTGCGGATGACTTCTTCGGACAGCTCGGCACTGGTCAGGGTGTCCCCCAGCGGCCGGTCATACAGCATCACAATGATCAGGATGGGCAGGGCTGCGCCGGCGTAGGCGAACGCGATGGTGTAGACCGTGGAGGCGATGTGGTCCCGGCCGATCCGCATGGCGGACGTGAAGAGCTTGCGGGCGCTGGTGCCGGGAGCCAATTCGTAGAGTTCCCAGACGGCGGACGATTGCGTGATGGTGACGTCGTTCAGGACACCAAGGCCGGAGATGATGAGGCCGCACAGGATCACCCCGGAAATGGAGATGTTGGCCGAGGTATTGATCAGGGTGGTGGCGTCATGGCTGCCCACTCCGGCGAGGTTGGCGGCGTCGGTGGCCCAGGCTGCCAACAGCGCCGTGATGGCCAGGCCGAACATCGTGCCCAGCAGCGCCGTTGATGTGCGGGCCGAGAATCCGTGGGCAAAATACAGGACCCCGATCATGATCACCGTTGATCCCACCAGGGCCAGCAGCAGCGGAGGTTTGCCCTCCACGAGCCCGGGCAACATAAAGCTGGCAAGGACGAAATACGCGCCCACCAGCCCCAGCAGTGCCCGGAGTCCGCGCCAGCGCGCCACCGCGATGACCACCAGGGCATAGAGGAGCGCCAGGATCACGATGGGGAGGGTACGGACGAAGTCAACGAAGATGTAGGCCGGGGACCCCTGCGACGCCGCGGCGCCCTGGGCGTTGGAAAGGTTCAGGTACCTGATCTGGTCCCCCGGCTTCACGCCATGGGATTGTGCCACTTCCGGGTTGACCACCACTTTGACGGGGCTGCCGCCCTGGTCCGGTTCCGTAAAGGCAAACATGCAGTCGGAACCGGCGGGGGCGGGCTGGCCGCTGGTGTCCGAGGATTGGCCGGGGGCGGTGGAGCCCTGCATGCAGCTTTCTTCCACGACACTCTGGACCTTGCCCGTATCGAACGTGACGCCGGGCGCCGCCGAATAGGGGTTGGCGAGGGAGATGCCGTCCTTGGACCCGGACGGCCACAGCATGGCCATGCCCGCCAGGGTCAGAAGCGTCAGCGGCACCAGCACCGCGGCCAGGATGCGGTTTGCCTTCCGGCGTGCAGCAATCGCCTGGGCCGTCGGCTCCGAATGATCTGTTGAAACGTGGGTGTGACCGGAGCCCATCAGCAGTTGAACCTCATACCTTGAACTCTACGTCCGGCGCCTTAGGGTTGGTAAATGGCAGGAACCGGGAGGAACCACGCGTGACGGACCGCAGCACTGAATTCCACACCAACGGACCTGCTGCGAGGCGGGAGGCGGCACTCACTGTGCTGGCGGCCCCCGGGACAACGCGGGGCGTGGCCCTGGTCCTGCACGGGGGCAAGGCACACAGCTTTGAGCCCGTGGAGGCACGCCACCTGAGCCCGCTGCGCATGGTCACGTTCGCCCGTCACCTGCACCGTGCCGGGAAGGACCACGGGCTGGCGGTGTGGTCCCTGCGGAACAGCGTGCGTGGCTGGAACGGGCCGGACAGGTCCGCACTGCAGGATGCCCGCTGGGCCCTCCAGCAAATCAGTGCGGAGCACCCTGGGGTTCCCGTGTATCTGGTGGGGCATTCCATGGGCGGCCTCACCGCTGTGACCGCCGCGGACCATCCGCAGGTGGACGCCGTGGTGGCGCTGGCCCCGTGGCTCAGCCCGGAGACACCCGCCACCCCGCTCGCCGGACGCAAGGTCCTGATTGTCCACGGTGCCGGAGACCATATGACCAGCCCGTCCCAGTCCTTGGCGTTTGCGCGCCGGGCCAGCGGGACAGCAGCTTCCATGCAGTATGTTTCGCTGCGCGGTGCCGGGCATTTTATGGTGCGCCGCGGCCGGCTGTGGCACACGTTGGCCACCAGTTTTGTGATGAAGGCTTTCGCCGTTCGCACCGGATTCACGCACCAGGCCGCTCGCACGCTGGCTGAACTGGTGCCCGGGTCCGCCGCCGAAGTGGCCCTGTGAGCCCTTTTCCCTGGGCGGCATTCGCCGCGTCATTACCCTGGACAGCACTGGCAGTCCTGGCGGTCCTGGCGCTGACGTTCGGCGTGGCCGTCCGGCAAGGCCGGCACTCGGTGATGGACGTCGCGTGGGGCCCCGGCTTCGTTGCGGTGGCCGTGGTGTCCTGGTTCCTGTCGGCCGGATCGGGCGATGACACCCGCCGAGCCTTGTTGCTTCTGTTGACGGCGGTCTGGGGGTTGCGGCTCGGAGCCCACATTGGGTGGCGGGCGCGCGACGGACATGAAGACCCGCGCTACAAGGCCCTGCTGGACCCGGCGCCCGGATCCAGGAACGCGTTTGCGCTCCGCCGTGTCTACCTGCCGCAGGGCGTGGTTATGTTTTTTGTGTCCGTGACGCTGCAGGTGGGGATGTTCGCCACCGGGCCTGTGGGGTGGGTGGCCGTGCTCGGCGTCCTGCTGTGGGTCACGGGGTTTGTGTTCGAGACTGTGGGCGACTGGCAGCTGGCCCGGTTCAAGAAGGATCCGTCCCGCCGCGGCACAGTGCTGGATACCGGTTTGTGGCGGTACACCCGGCATCCCAACTATTTCGGCGATGCGGCCGTCTGGACGGGGCTTTTCTTCATTGCCGCGGACTCCTGGCCGGGCACCCTGACCATCCTGTCCCCGGCACTGATGGTGTGGACGCTCGCCGCGAAGACCGGGAAGCCCCTGACGGAAAAGGCGATGTCCGGACGGCCCGGTTACCGGGAATATGTCGAGGCCACCAGCGGCTTCATCCCGTGGCTGCCCAAACGCCGGTGACCTCCCCAAGCAAAACTAGGTCGCAGCAGGTGTCGTTATGACGGCTCATAACGACACCTGCTGCGACCCAGTTGGGGGTGGTGGGGTCAGTCCGAGACGATCAGCGTTTCGGCACCGGCCTGGCGCGCCTTGCCGGTTTCCAGCAAGGGCTCGACGGCGGCGCGCAGCGCTGTCATCGAATCGTCCAGTTCCAGCATGACCGGGTGCTGGTACGCGAGGAGTGAGAGCAGGTCACGGACGGCGGCTGCGGCGTCGTCCGCCTCAAGCGCGGGCTCGTGGCCCACAAACACATCCGTGGCCTTCGCGCCCTGGGCCGACGCATCCGCCGTCGGGTCCTGGGCTGCCTCCGCGTAGCTCACCGCAAAGGCGCGGATCCGGCCCTTCTTGCTGGGGGAAACCCCGGCGCCAAAGGCGGATCCCGGTTCGGCGCGCAGCACCAGCGCACCGTGGGCGCCGGTGAGATCATCCAGGAACAGCTTCTGCACCTGCCCCACCGACAGCACCCCCGGCGAATCCCAGCCGTGGATCGACGTGTAATACCGCCCCACGACGTCGGTCAGCTCAACCGAGCCGGTGGCGAGGTCCATCACGACGTCGGAACCGGCGTTTTCGTCGTTGGCCAGCCCGCCGCCGTCGTTCTTCGCAGGGAACACGGGCAGCTTGAGGGCACCCGGCTCCACTACCACCAGCCGGGAACGCTGGATGGGCGCGAGCCCGAACGCCTCGGCGAACGCGGCGCCCGGACTGCCCGGCTGCACTTTCGCGCGCAGCCTGGTAACGCCCGACGGCGCCTGCTCGGCTTCACGGCGCAGCATGGTCAGGAGCGTGGCACCGATGCCGGCGCGGCGGTGATCGCGCGCCACCTCGATGTAGGTCCACAGCCGCTCCGGGTGCAGCGAGGCCTCGTAGACAACGCCCGCCGCCACCGGAATGCCAATGCCGTCAATGACGTCCTCGGCCACGATGCAGCGGCGCCACGGGGTGCCGTCCGTGCCGGCCGAGGAGACGGCCAGGGCACCGCGGAACTGCCGGGCCTGCTCGGTCTCCGGGCCGCCCCAGACTTCCAGCAGCGTCAGGTCATCGCCCTCAAGCCATTCGCGGTATTCGATGGCCATGCTCAGGCGCCGATCAGGCGGGCGGCCAGGTAGCCTTCCACCTTGTCCAGCGAGACGCGTTCCTGGCTCATGGTGTCGCGTTCGCGGATGGTCACGGCCTGGTCCTCGAGGGTGTCGAAGTCCACGGTGATGCAGAACGGGGTGCCGATCTCATCCTGGCGGCGGTAGCGGCGGCCGATCGCGCCGGCGTCGTCGAAGTCGATGTTCCAGTTCTTGCGCAGCTGCGCGCCCAGGTCCTTGGCCTTCGGCGAGAGGTCCTCGTTGCGGCTCAGCGGCAGCACCGCAGCCTTGACGGGGGCCAGGCGCGGGTCAAGGCGCAGGACGGTACGGACGTCGACGCCGCCCTTGGCATTGGGTGCCTCGTCCTCGGTGTACGCGTCCACCAGGAACGCCATGAAAGAGCGTGTGAGGCCCGCGGCCGGCTCGATCACGTACGGGGTGTAGCGCTCGTTGGTGGCCTGGTTGAAGTAGCTCAGGTCCTGGCCGGAGGCCTTGGAGTGCGTGGTGAGGTCGAAGTCGGTGCGGTTGGCGATGCCTTCGAGCTCGCCCCATTCGGAGCCCTGGAAGCCGAAGCGGTATTCGATGTCCGTGGTGCCCTTGGAGTAGTGGCTGAGCTTGTCCAGCGGGTGCTCGAAGAAGCGCAGGTTCTCTTCCCGGATGCCCAGGCCGGTGTACCAGGACATGCGCTCTTTCATCCAGTACTGGTGCCACTCTTCGTCCGTGCCGGGCTCGACGAAGAACTCCATTTCCATCTGCTCGAACTCACGGGTGCGGAAGATGAAGTTGCCCGGTGTGATCTCGTTGCGGAAGGACTTGCCGATCTGGCCGATGCCGAAGGGCGGCTTCTTGCGGGAGGTGGTCAGGACGTTGCTGAAGTTCACAAAAATGCCCTGGGCCGTTTCGGGGCGCAGGTAGTGCATGCCTTCGTCGCTGGCCACCGGGCCGAGGAAGGTCTTGAGCAGGCCGGAGAACTCCTGGGGTTCGGTCCATTCGCCGCGCGTGCCGCAGTTGACGCAGGCAATGTCCTTCAGGCCGTTCTCGGCGGGGCGGCCCTTCTTTTCCTCGTACTCTTCCTCGAGGTGGTCGGCACGGTAGCGCTTGTGGCAGGAGAGGCACTCCACGAGCGGGTCCGAGAAGACATCAACGTGGCCGGAGGCTTCCCATACCTGGCGGGGCAGGATGACGGAGGAATCCAGGCCCACCACGTCCTCGCGGCCGCGGACCATGGACTGCCACCACTGGCGCTTGATGTTTTCCTTCAGCTCGGCGCCGAGGGGTCCGTAGTCCCAGGCAGAGCGCGAGCCTCCGTAGATTTCACCGGCCTGGAACACAAAACCCCTTCGCTTGGAAAGGGAAATGACCTGGTCGAGTACGGATTTTGCTGCCATGGTGGACTCCAATTTCTACAGGGCCGCTGGGTGCGGTCCGCGGGTATCTGGCCCCGCTGCACGTGGGTGCATCACCGCTGGGTGCGGGCGGGGCGGGCGAAGGAACGAGATGCAGAGAACTGCGTGTCCTAGCCTACCGGCCGCTGCCTCCGGAAGGCGCCCCTCGGCCACGGCAGTGTGGCCAGGATGATGGCGGCCAGCGTCAGCAGTGTGCCCAGGACGGTGGCCGGGGCCACGATGCTTCCCGGGGCCGGCACCAGGAGGTCCAGCCCCAGGGAGCCAAGGAGCTGTCCGGCGATCATGCCGAGCCCGGTCACCAGCACTCCCAGGCTGCGGACCAGCAGCGCACCCAGACCGATGAACACACAGCCCATGGGCCCGCCCAGGTAGTACCACCACTCGGCCGGCAACGGATTGCCCGGCCCAAATACAGCCACCTTGACGGCCAAGGCAATCCACAGGAACACGGAGCCGGCCACGAAGTTCACCAGCGTGGCGGCGACGGGCGAACCGTAGTGGACCGTGGCGGTCCCGTTCATGGCCTGTTGGAAGCTCATCAGGAACCCGGCCAGGACAGGGAGGATCAACGGCAGAATCAAGGTTTCCAGCCCGCCTGCTCCGTCCGCAGGAGCGCCAGGAGCGCCCGGGGAGCCCGGCGAGACAGCCAGCCGCGGCGAAACCGCCCACGCCACGGCGGCGACCGTCAGCACGCAGCCGATGATCCGCATGGGAGTCACGGCCCTCTTGCCGGCCGGTCCGATGCCCAGCCGGTCCACCAGCAGCCCGCTCAGGGTCTGCCCGGTCACGGCGGCCACGGTAAACAGTGCCACGCCCAGGATGCCCACGGTGAAGGACTGCGCGAAGACAAATAGGGCACCGATGCCGCCGGCCAGCACGTACACGGGCGGGAAAGCCCGGGTCCGGACCGCCGGCAGGATCCTGGCCAGGCCGGCGCGGCCGCTGGGCAGGATCAGGGAGATCAGGATCATCACCACCAGTCCGGTGCTGAAACCCACCACGGCCGAGGCGATGCCGTCGTTGAGCCGTACCCCGAGGGCCCCGTTGATCCGGCCCTGGACGGGAATGGCCAGTCCCGCGCCGACGGCCAGCGGGAGCCCCGCGAAGCGCGGCAGCCGTGGGGTGGGGGTCATTGGATTCACCTTACGTCAGGCATTATTGCTTGTATGAGCAACCAGGACATTCAAGAGATCCCCATCCGCGACAGCATGATCCGTCTTGGCCAGCTCCTGAAGCTCGCCAGCCTGGTGGAGGACGGCGTGGAAGCCGCCGAACTGATCAAAAACGGACTCGTCAAGGTCAACGGCGAGATCGAGGACCGCCGCGGACGCCAGCTGCACAACGGCGACACCGTCACCGTCAACGGGCAGACCGTGCAGGTTGTGGCACCGGAAGCCTGATTTAACAGGCCTGGCTCAGCCTCAGACGGTGAGGACAGCGTAAGCGGCCGGCGGCACTGTGCCGCCGGCCGCCGTCGTACGTTTATTTGTTCAGCACCTCGTGCGTCAGGAACTCGGAGACGTGCCCGATTTCCTGCTGGTTGATGCCGTGCCACATGCCCGTGTAGAGCACCTTGGTGAGCTTGACGTGTCCGCGCACCCAGCCCATGGTGTACTCGATCTTGTCGGGCGTGATCACGGGGTCCTGCTGGTCGCGGCCCCAGAAGAGCGGCACTGTACCGTCCAGCTCGCCATCCTTGAACGTAGGGTCCCCGTCCGCGTTGACCACAAAACCGGAAAGCCCGACGACGGCGGCGTAGTCAGCGGGGCGCTGCCGGAGCAGCGTGGTGGCCATCGCCATTCCCATGGAGAAGCCGAGCAGCGTCACCGACGGGTGGTCGGCTTTGACGGTGTCGATCCAGTGCTGTACGTAACCGGCTCCAGCCTTGACGGCGTCGAGCGTGTACTCGATGGAGGCCGTCAGGGGGAACCACATAAACCCGGGGCCCGTGGCCAGTGGCGCCCGGAGTGAGGCAACAACAAAGTCTTCGGGAAGCAAATCCGCCAGGCTCAGCAGGTCCTGTTCGTTGGCGCCGTAGCCGTGGAGCAGCACCAGCAGCGGCTTTCCGGAGCGCTGGTCCTCCGGCCGGGACCACAGAACAACGGGGGCGGGAAATACTTGGGCGTCAGTCATGGTTTCCATTCTTACAGTTACCCAGCGGTAACTACCTACGGTGGCGTAGCTTGTGAGCAAGGAGGCAGGATAGGACCGTGAATGAAGCAAAAGCCATGCAGAGCCCGCCCAGGGCCACGGAAGCCCACCCCTGGAGCCGCTATGTGGCGATGGGGGATTCGTTCACCGAGGGCATCGGCGACCCCGACCCCACAAGCCCCGGCGGCTTCCGCGGCTGGGCAGACCGGGTGGCCGAGGAACTGGGCAGGGGCCAGGCCGACTTCGCCTATGCCAACCTGGCCGTCCGCGGCCGGCTGCTGCAGCAGATCGTGGACCAGCAGCTTGCTCCGTGCCTGGCGCTGAAGCCGGACCTGATCACCCTTTCCGCCGGCGGCAACGATCTCATCAGGCCCGGCGGCGACCCCGACGCCCTCGCCGAAAAACTTGATTCCGTGGTCCAGATCCTGGCCATGGGCGGCGCCACGGTGGTGCTGTTCAACGGTCCGGATACCGGTTCCTCGGTCCTGGGACGGATCCGCAGCAAGGTGGCCATTTACAACGAGAACCTCCGCACCGTGGCCGCCCGCCATGACGCCATCATCGCCGACATGTGGTCGCTTAAGCAGCTGAACGATCCGCAGATGTGGGACGAGGACCGCCTGCATTTTTCGCCGCTGGGACACCACACCATCGCCGCCATGGTGCTGGAATCGCTGAACGTGGACCACACGCTTGAGCCGCTCCGGCCCAAGCCCCTGCCCGCCCGCACGTGGCGGGCAGCCCGCTCCGAGGACCTGGTGTGGGCCCGCGAGTACTTTGTCCCGTGGGTGGTGCGGCGGCTGCGCCACCGCTCCTCCGGCGACGGAATCACCGCAAAACGCCCGACGCCGGGACCCGTGTTCGGCCCGGGCGTTCCGTTGGGATCCGGCGAGGGGCCGCTGGGCACCACCGACGCCCGGCACTAGCGGCGGCCCGGCGTGAGCCAGGGACAGCTCTCCCGGACAGCCATGGATCCGGACGAGGTGGTGCGGCGGCGGCTTCACGCCCAACGGCTGCGCGGGCCCGGCCTGGGCGCCCCGGAGGACGCCGTCCGGCACTTGCTGGCTGTCCAGGCGCAGGAGTTTCCTTACGCCCGCTGGAGCCTGGCGCAAAGGACCGGCAGTCTTGGACCTGCCGGCGGGGCCCCGTCTCGTCGTGGTGCTTCGGAGGCTGCGGTGGCCACAGCCCCGGAGGTGGAGGAGGCGGTGTCCGACGGGCGCATCCTGCGCACCCATATCCTGCGGCCCACCTGGCATTTTGTGCACCGCGAGGATCTTCGCTGGCTGACGGCCTTGTCCGCGCCGCGGCTTCACCAGGGCAACGCGGGCATGTACAGGCAGTCCGGGATTGATGCCGCCGCCGCTGGCCGGAGCGGACAGGTCCTGGCCGAAGCCGTCCGGGGCGGGCCACACCTGACCCGCGAACAGCTGGCTGCGCGGCTGCAGGACGAAGGGTTCGCAGCCACCGGCTTCGGGCTGGCCTACCTGATCATGCACGCCGAGATCAGCGGGATCCTGACCAGCGGGTCGCCAGTGCGCAGTCGGGGCGGGGCCCTGAAGCAGACCTACGCCCTTTTTGACGAGCGTGTACCTGCCGGTCCGGCCATGCCGCCCACCCGGGCCGAAGCGCTCAGCGAGCTCGTCCGGCGCTACTTCACCAGCCGCGGGCCGGCCACGGTCAAGGACTGCGCCGATTGGTCCGGGCTCACCATGGCCGACGTGCGGCTCGGCCTCCAACAGACCCTGGCGGCTGCTCCCGAAACGCTGGCAACGTCGGTGATTGACGGCGTCGAGCATTATTTCGACGCCCGCGCGGAGGGCGGTTCGGAACCCGGCAATGCCGCGGCCGCGGCCGGGCCCCGGATCGACCTGATCCAGTGCTACGACGAATACGTGATGGGCTATTCAGCAACGCGGCACTACCTGGGCGGCAGCGCTCCGGCGTTCCCGGTCGCCGGGGATCCGATGCATGTGGTGCTGCTGGACGGGCGGATGGCCGGCTGCTGGCGGCACACCATGTTCTCCGGCCGCTGTGAGCTGGATATCCGGCTGTCCGCTGCCGCGGGGCCGGCTGTGGAGGATGCCGTGCAGGACGCCGTGGACCGGTACGGGGCCTTCCTGGGCATCCCGGCCGTCCGTGTGGGCTCCGGGGTTAAGCTGGAAGGACACATATGAGAGGCGCTACACCGTGAACAGCTTGTTTTTCTGGATCATCATTCTGTCGTTCGTAATACCGATGGCGATGCGGATGTACCGGAAATCCATGAACAAACGGAACCAGGAGCAGAGCTTTTCCGGGCGCTACCCCGAGCAGTTTCCAGGCGGCGGGCAGTACCCGGGCAGCGATCAGTACCCGGGGCCGCAGAACAAGCAGCCCCGTGACGGCTACACGCAGCAGGATTACATGAGTGGCGGCTTCCGGCAGATCATGAGCCCGGAGCCCCTGCCGCCGAGCCAGCCGTTGCCGCCCATGCAGCCGATTCCTTCTGCGGATCAGCAGTTCCCGCCGTACGGCCAGCCGCAACCCAACGGCCAGCCGGTGCCGGAGCAGCGGATGCCGGAGCAGCGCGCGGAAGCACCGCAGCAGCCTGCCGCCCCCGGCATTCCCCTGCCGCCGTCGGGCCCGCAGGGATACCGTGCCCGGAAACTGGCCGAACTCGACCAGCAGTACAGCAACGGCGAGCTGGCCATGGAGGACTACATGAAGCGCCGCTCCGACATCATGAACGGCTGATCGCTTAGTCAGCGCGAGAGGACACTTGAGGCACTGATTCCAGGGCCTCAAGTGTCCTCTCGCGTTTAAGGGCAGGGGCTCAAGTGTCCTCTGTCGCTTAGATGAGGAAGGTGTCTCGGAGCTGAACGCCGAGCTGGCCGATCTCGGTAAGGAAGCCGTCGTGGCCGATCGGGGCCTCAATAACGTGCACGTCCACGTCGCCCGGGAGCGCGTCAGCCA
Source organism: Pseudarthrobacter sp. (assembly GCF_036675385.1). NCBI lineage: Bacteria > Bacillati > Actinomycetota > Actinomycetes > Micrococcales > Micrococcaceae > Pseudarthrobacter > Pseudarthrobacter sp. Next base: position 35,252 of record NZ_JAKFFD010000146.1, read on the forward strand.
GTTCACGGGACTGGGACGGGAAGTACAGCCGGTCACTGTTCACCGCAGCCACGAAGAACCTGGCGGTGGCCCGGCCCAAGGCCTCGTTCAGCGAGCCCCGCCCGCGGCAGACGTCGTGGCTCATCAGGGCGTCGGTGATGGCGATGTAGCTGTTGGCATCAAAGCGCCGCACCAGCTTTTTGCCCTGGTGGTCCAGGTAGCTTTCCACCTGGTAGCGGCCCCGCTCCCCCAGCGCTGCCGCCTGGAACGGCGATTCGGGGTGCTGGGCCGACCGGCCGAAGCGGCCATGGAATTCCTCGGCGGAGCGGTAGGTGATGTGCGCGATGCGCCGTGCCAGGGCCAGTCCGTCCTCCGGCAGCGGACCGCCGTAGTAGTCGCCGTCGTTAAAATTGCTGTCCTGGCGGATGGCGAGCGTCTGCGCCTGGGCGAATGCGATCTGTTCGGCCGTGCTGGCGGCACCGATCGAGATGACGGCGCACCGCTGAACCCGTTCCGGGTAGGTGACCGCCCATTCCAGGGCCCGCGCGCCGCCCATGGAACCGCCCAGCACGGCGTACCAGCTCGGGATTCCCAGCTGGTCAGCCAGCCTGGCCTCGGCCGCGGTGGTGTCCCGCAGCGTTACCAACGGAAAGCGGGACCCCCACGGCTTGCCGTCCGGGGCATCCGAGGACGGCCCAGTGGAGCCGTAGCAGCCGCCCACGATGTTGATGGAGACCACAAAGAACCGGTCCGTGTCCACCGGCGCACCGGGCCCGGCCAGCTGTTCCCACCAGCCTGGCTCGTCGCTGTCGCCGCGCGTCACGTGTGTGCTTCCGGTCAGGGCGTGCTCAATCAGGACGGCGTTGGAGCCGTCCGCGTTGAGGGTTCCCCACGTTTCATAGCCGAGGGTGACTTCCGGGAGGTAACCGCCGGCTTCGAGCTCGAGTCCGCCGATGCTGGCGTAACGGACCACCCCGTTTCCGGGTGCTGCAGTACGGGAAATCGTAATCGTCATGGAAGGACCTTTTCTATGCGCTTGCCCACCGTCAATTGACCGGCAGGCCAGGTCCTCACCCGGGGCACCCCACCGCAAAAGAGGGTTGCCGGCCAGCAAGCCGGGGCTGTCGCTGGCACTCATGACCTGCTTTGAGTGTACGAACAGCCCCGGTCTATTGCTAAGCGTGTGACTGGTTATGACTTCGCGGGAGGCCTACTGCGGCTGGCCGGCCGCGTCCTTGCAGGGGGAAATGTTCAGGATCGCAAAGGTTCCAGCGGCCTGTCCCGAGCTCAGCAGCGGCCCCGCGAGTCCGCCCTCCCGGCTGGCAATCCTCTGCTCCACGGCATCCTGCGTGGGGTTGGATCGCCCGTGCGCCGGTGGCGCTGTCCGGCTCCTGGCCAGCGTGGATCTGGCGGGTTTCTAAAGACCATCCGTTCGACGTTCAAGGCTCCTTGATGTGGTGTGGCGCTGCTCGGTTGCGTTCAGTGCGGGAAGCCTTGCCTGACGCGAACAGGATTGTGATGGACGTGGTCAGCGGGCCGTTTATTCTCCTGCTTCCCGGCGGAATGTCCACTCGTGACGCATCAGGATTCCGGTAAGGCTACCCTTAGCTGAGAGCCGGATCACAAAGTGCCAAGATGATGGCATGCGCATGGATCACGTCTCTTACGCCTGTGAACAAGATGGCCTCGTTGCCACCACCGAACGTATTTCGTCCGCCCTCGGCGTTGAAGCCGTGAAGGGTGGAGTGCACCCCCGGTTTGGAACCCGGAACATGATTATTCCCCTCGCGGGCCATAAATACCTGGAAGTCGTGGAGGTCCTGAACCACCCGGCATCGGACAAGGCTCCCTTCGGGCAGGCCGTCCGGGCCCGGTCCGAGGCCGGCGGCGGCTGGATGGGCTGGTGCGTCGAAGTGGACGACCTCGCTCCGTTCGAAAACCGCCTGGGCCGCGCCGCCGTCAACGGCAACCGCAAGTTCCCGGACGGCCGCGAGCTGGTCTGGAAGCAGATCGGCATCCTGGGCCTGATCGCGGACCCCCAGGTCCCGTACATGCTCAAGTGGGAGGGTGACCCCGCCCTGCACCCGTCCAACGCCTATGAGAGCAACGTCAAGATGAGCTGCCTGACCATAGCCGGTTCCGCCGAACGCGTGACGGAATGGCTGGGCGAGCCCGTCGAGAAGCCGCTGGAGGATGTGGCCGTTGACTGGGTGGCTCCGCATGGAACCCCGGGCATCCTGTCCGTAACCTTCGAAACCGCTACCGGAGCAGTCACCATCTGATTGCACGTTCAATAGCTTCGGCCGCCATCAGCGGGTGCCAATGATGCCACCCACCGATGGTGGCCGAATCCTTTAAGGCCGGACCCGGTTCAGTTCACCTGTGCGGCACGGGAACCACGGCTGCCTTACCCCAGGCCCACAGCCCTGCCAAAGAGGCTGAAGCCAACGAAGGCAACGATGTCCAGCAGCGCGTGTGCGACAACCAGCGGCATCACCCGCTTGGTCTTTGTGTAGAGCCAGGCGAAGACCACGCCCATCACTGCGTTGCCGATGAACGGCCCGAAGCCTTGATAAAGGTGGTAGCTGCCGCGGAGCATCGAGCTGGTGAAGATGGCCAGGGGCATGCTCCAGCCGAACTTGCCGAAGCGGTCCAGGAGGTAGCCCACCACAATGACTTCTTCCACGACGGCGTGCCGCAGCGCGGACAGGATCAGGACGGGAACCGTCCACCAATACGAGTCGAGCGCGCTGGGGATGATGGCGGTGGTGATCCCCAGGGCACGTCCCGCTGCGTAGAGGCCCAGCGACGGGATCCCGATCAGCGCCGCGAGGCCAAAGCCCTGCAGCAGGTCACGGCCCGGCCGGGCGAAGTTGAACCCCAGCTTCCGGAAGGCGGACCAGCCTTGGGGGCTCACTCCGGCGCCGGATTGCCGCTGGTCCGTGAGGAAGTAGATGACCAGCAGCACGGGCACAAGGGCGAAAATGATGTCCAGCAGCTGGTAGGTGAGGTCGAAGTATTCGCGGGGGCTCTGTGACCGGTTCAGCGTGGACGTACCCTCGGCCAGCGGTGCACGCGTCATCTTGTCCAGCAGCTGCACCACCGAGTAGACGGCGGACTGCCCCAGGGACAGACCCAGCACAATCCAGACTTCAATCCGCAGCCGACGGCGGGAGGGAACCAACATGGTTCCATCTTGCCTGTAGTTTCTGGTTCTTCGCTGATTCGGGGGTGGCCAGCTCGCCGGGGCTGACCAAAGTGAGAGAGCGTCCGCCGAAAACGCACCAAAAGTGAGGGAGCGTCCTTCGGGCGGCACCTATGCTTGGGGCTTATGAGCGCGCCAGGGAAAATCTTCATGATCCGGCACGGCCAGTCCGCGGCCAATGTCGATACGTCCATCTACAACAGGGTCCCGGACTACCGGATTCCGTTGACACCCCTGGGCCTGGCGCAGGCCACGGCGGCCGGCGAACGGATCCGCCGCGAGCTGGACGGCCGGCAGGTTTGCGTCTACGTCTCCCCGTACCTGCGGGCTCACCAGACCCTGGAGGCACTCAACCTCGGCAATCTCACGGAGCGGGTGATCGAAGAGCCGCGCCTCCGTGAGCAGGACTGGGCCAACTTCCAGATCACCGGCGACATCGAGGACCAGAAGGAACTCCGCAACGCCTACGGCCATTTCTTCTACCGGTTCAGGGAAGGCGAATCCGGCTCCGACGTCTACGACCGGATCTCATCCTTTATGGAGACGCTGTACCGGCACTGGTCCAAACCGGACTACGCCCCCAACACCATGCTGGTCACCCACGGGCTCACCATGCGCCTGTTCTGCATGCGCTGGTTCCACTGGTCGGTGGAGTATTTCGAATCGCTCAACAACCCGGACAATGCCGCGGTGCGGACCCTCCTGCGCACGGACCTGGGCAAGTACGAACTCGACATTCCGTTCAGCCAATGGGTGGACCGCCGGGTGGACGAGACCGTCCTGAATGCGCCGCCGGTGATCTTCTAGGGGTTGTTGCTGCTCGCCTAGTGTGGGGCCACGATCACTTCGGTGCCATTGGCTTCGAACGCTGCCTTATCCTCGGCGGAGATCCCGGAGTCAGTGATCAGGCGGGTGAACGCGTAACCGTCCATGGTGGCGAAGGCTCTGACGCCCACCTTGGAGGAGTCGGCCAGCACGTACGAGATCCGGGCCCGGCTGGCCAGCAGGGCATTCACTGACGCTTCGCCCTCCCCCGTATTGGTGGGACCGACCTCGGCGTCGATGCCGTTCACGCCGATGAAGGCGATGTCCATGACCACCTTCTGCATGATGATGTCGGTGTACGGGCCCACCAGTTCGTACGAACGGGGGTTCAGGATGCCGCCGGTCACCATGACTTTGATGTTGGGGCGGACAGCCAACTGCGCAGCGATGTTGATGGCGTTGGTGACCACCGTCAGGGTGGACTGGTGGCCGGGAGCGTTGAGGTCCTCGCGCGTGGCCAGGATCTGAGCCAGGGCCGTGCTGGTGGTGCCGCCGCAGAGACCGATCACCGCGCCGGGATAAATCAGCGCCGAGGCGGCCTGGGCGATCTGCTCCTTGGCTTCGGCGTGGTCGTCACGGTTGTACCGCCCGGGGAGGTCGTAGGCCAGGGCGCCGGTGGTGGCCCCGCCCCGGGTCCGGGTCAGCAGCCGACGCTTGGCCAGGCTGTCCAGGTCCCGCCGCGCCGTGGCCGGCGAGACCGCAAGCTGGGAGACAATCTCCTCGACCTCCACCTGGCCGGTCTTGGCGAGAATGTCCAGGATGGCCGTCAGGCGGTCGGTGCGGGTCATGGGGGCCTCTCAGCGATCAAACAGTCACCAATATATGACGTTATCTGATCATAACAGGCACAAATGATCACCTCGCAATCACTAAGTGCGTCTGTACTTAGCGTGCCCGTACACCGGCCCGCCACACGGCGTACGTGAGCGGCATGCCCGGGCGGTAAGCGAGATGCGTTGCCGAGGGGGCGTTCAGCATGTGCAGGTCCGCACGATGCCCGACGGCGAGCGAACCCACCGCCCGTTCGCCGTCGGCGTCGCGCCCTGCCTCCCGGTGCAGCGCCAGCGCGCCGCCATACGTTGCGGCGCGCACCGCTTCATGGACGCTCAGGCGCATCTGCAGCACGGCCGTCGCCACGTTGAACGCCATGGAACTGGTGTAGGAGGTACCCGGATTGCAATTGGAAGCCAGCGCCACCTGCACGCCCGCGTCCAACAGTTCACGCCCCGGGGCCAGCGGCTGCCGGGTGGAGAGATCGCACGCGGGGAGGCACGTTGCCACGGTGCCGCGGGCACCAGTGCCGGTTCCCGGGTTCCAGCCCGACCAGCTTTCCGCCAGGACCGCCACATCACGGGCCGACAGGTAGTTCACGTGGTCCACGCTGGCTGCCCCGAGTTCCACCGCCAGCTCCACGCCGGGACCCTCGCCGAGCTGGTTCCCGTGGACGCGGATCCCCAGTCCGGCGGCCCGGCACGCCTCCAGCACACGGCGGGACTGCTCCGCCGTGAAGGCGCCTTCCTCGCAGAAGACGTCCGCCCACCGGACGTACGGCCGGACGGCGTCAAGCATGGGCCCGCAGACGAGATCGGTGTAGGCCTCCGCATCGGTGCCCGCGGGGACAAGGTGGGCACCCAGGTAGGTGACCTCGTCCACGACAGTCGAGGCGATCCGGGCACTCCGGGCCTCGTGCTCAATATCCAGCCCGTAGCCCGTCTTGGTTTCGAGGTAGGTGGTGCCCTGCGACACGGCCTCGGACACACGTGCCATCGCCAGCCGGGTGAGGTCGAAATCGGACGCGCGCCGGGTGGCGTCCATGGTGACGGCGATGCCCCCGGCCGAATACGACTCCCCTGCCATCCGCGCCTCGAACTCCGCCGTGCGGTCGCCGGCGAAGACCAGGTGCGTGTGCGAATCCACCCAGCCCGGCAATACGGCCCGGCCGCCGGCGTCCACGGCGTCGTCGGCCGCCGGCGCATCCGCGGCGGAACCGACCCAGGCGATCCGTTCGCCCTCGATCACCACGGCGGCATTCTTCAGGACGCGGTGTTCCAGGTCCTGGGTCATCAGCTCGGCGATGTTGGTGATCAGGGTGCTCATGGGTTCCATTGTTCAGCGCCGGACGGACCAGCGTGTGGCGGCCAGCGCCTCCACTGTCCGGGATGCCGGATCGTGGGCCGGAGCGGCCGCCCGGTGCCCGGTGCCCTGTCCGGCCAGGATCTGCGCGGCGGCGAGCTCAGCCATGGCCGATGACGTCTGGAAACCGTA
>NZ_JAKFFD010000194.1:0-40949 GCF_036675385.1 Pseudarthrobacter sp.
GACTACGAACCCTCCGGACGGCTTACCAAGGTCCCAGAGCCCTGGGCAGGTGCGCTGGGTCCGCAGGATGTAGCCAGCGGCGGGCCGTCACTGCCGGCCGGGGGATTGTGGGCGGAATCTTCCTCGAGGCGAGAAGAGGCCATCGTGGGCTCTAAGCCGTCAACTCCACAGTCCGCGAATTGTCTCTGTTCCCGCGGCGATCGATGTGGGAGGGCGCCTGGGCTGCATGTTTACAACCCGAGTCGCAGCCCACTCGTCGACGCCGAGAGGGCTACGAGGCGACGGGGCGACCGGTTGTCGGGGTCCTGGGGTCCTGGGGTCCTGGGGTCCTGAGGTCCTGGGGTGCCGGGGTGCCGGGGTGCCGGGGTGCCGGGGTGCCGGGGGAGGTGCCGGGCACGGTGCGCTGGACTCGTCACTATGTTTCACGTGAAACCATTTGGAAGACGGCTGGCATAGGCCGAGCCTGCTCAGCAATCTCGACTACCCTCACGAAGCTTGGTGAACTGCTTCTATAGAAGTGTTTCTGCCCCGACTTTGGCTGCGGGCGAAGCCCCTCGGATGCTGCAAAGCCGAATCTACTTCAACAGCCGCAGCCGCAGCTCAGGTGACTCGCTGGCGACATCACTCGCCGAGGGCTTTAGACCCTACCAACTTCATGTTTCTTCTCGATGGCGCCGCCGCCTAGATCGCGATACCTGTTGATGTTTCACGTGAAACAGCCACCGCGAGGCTCCTTCCCATCCGAACCCGGATGTTGCCGAACCCCCGGATGTTGCCGAACCAGATTGAAGGTCGGAAAACTATCTGGCGACGGGTCTCCGGGGAGACGTCCACCCTGGCGCATCCTCTAGTCACCGAGCCAGCCACAGGCTGAGGCCAACAGCTGCACGGGTGCGTACGCTGCGCACCAGCTCTCTGGAAGAGGACGGGGCAAGAGCATTCGAACACGGTGTTTCCGCCGCCCTGCAGGATGACCACCGCACCCGACTGATTGGAAATTGCGCGAACCGACGCATTCTTTACTGCCTCGGAGCAACGGAACCCATTGGATGCCCAGTATCAAGAGTCGCATCGGAATGTCCAGCGATCCGTCGAGTCCTCCACTCCTGCCTGATCTCCGTCTCGAGAGTTCGCAGCCCCGCCATCTGCATCGCCCTCAGGCCCACCTCCAGTGCGTCAGCAAACCCGAAACCCCAGAAGTCCACCACTGCTGCGGGAACACAAGCAGAGACGACAGTCGTTGGAAGAGACCAGTCTTTAGAGGAGTCCAGGCAGCAGACAGTGCAAAACTCGCGTCCCCACAACGGAACTATCCCATCGGGACCAGAGTGGTCCACCATGCGAACCACGGGCTCGATCCCGGGGCGCGTCACAACCACGATGGCCACGCCAGTATCAGCTCCGGAATAAAAGGATGGCGTCGATTCAAACGAAAGAAGGGCCTGTTTCACGTGAAACAGGCCCTTCTTTGAACAGAGAACGCTAGTTTTCAGATCCTGGCGCAAGAACTTCCATGATGCGGTTCAGGTCTTCAACACTGGCGAATTCAATGCTGACACGCCCCTTGCGGACACCCAGGGAAATCTTGACGTTGGTGTCCAAGCGGTCGGACAGCGAGGATGCCAGATAGTCCAGGCGCTCATGGCGGGCTCCCGGACGAGGGATGTTGTTCTTGGCAGGCTTCGCAGGATCCTGGTAGAGAGTGACGGCCTCTTCGGTTGCCCGAACAGACATGCCTTCAGCCACGATCTTCTGGGCGAGGCGTTCCATGGCTGCTGCATCCGGCAGGGCGAGCAGCGCGCGCGCGTGGCCAGCGGAAATAACGCTGGCCGCCACACGACGCTGAACCAGGGGTGGAAGTTTGAGGAGACGCAGCGTGTTCGAAACCTGGGGACGTGAACGGCCAATGCGGTCCGCAAGCTGCTCGTGAGTGGTTCCGAAGTCTTCAAGCAGCTGCTGGTAGGCCGCAGCCTCTTCGAGCGGGTTCAACTGGCTGCGGTGCAGGTTCTCCAGCAGTGCATCCCTGAGGAGGTCATCATCAGTGGTGTCCCGGACAATGGCTGGGATGGTCGCCATCCCAGCCGCCTGTACTGCCCTCCAGCGACGCTCACCCATCACCAGCTCGTACGGTTCTCCACCTTCTTCGGTTGAGGTACGAACCACAATTGGCTGGAGGACGCCGATTTCGCGCACGGAGTGGATTAGCTCCGCCATGTCATCGTCATCGAAGACTGAGCGGGGCTGTTTGCGGTTCGGATGGATGTCGGTGACCGGAATCTCGGCAAACCGCACGCCGGGGACTTCCACGAGGTCAACACCGTTATCCGGCGTACTGCTCTGGGACTCAGGCACCTCGGACACAGACTCGCCAGTCGCGCCTTCAACTGGCGTGGGCGAACCATCCACCGTTGATGTAGTTGCACCGCCCTTTGCAGGGGCTTTCGCAGGAGCCTTGGCGGGAGCATTTGCGGCCGGCAGCTTCTCTGCTGCCTTGGCCGACGGATTCGCGGGGGAGGCCGTTCTCGGCGCGGCTGCCTTCTTGGTTACCGATGCGTCGTTGGCCTGGGTCGGCGCGATCGACTCGGAAACAACCGACTCCGAAGATGCAGCATCCGAAGCTGCCCCACCATTCCCTGAAGCGTCGTCAGGGGACCCGACTTTCTTACGGCCTTCAGGGAAGAAGAGATCCACAGGCCGCGACGCAGCGCCGCCGTTGCCCGACGCACTACCGGCGGAACTTGGAATGAGTGCGCCAAGACCGCGGCCTAGGCCACGTCGCTTTTCGCTCATGGATAAATCCCTCCGATGGAAGAGTCAGATCTTGCCGGACTCCGGTTGTTGCAGTTCTTGAAGATTCTAGCGTTCAGCGATTTCGGCTGCAGCTTCCAGGTAAGACAGGGCTCCACTGGAGGAAGGATCGTACGTCATGACGGTTTGCTGGTAGCTCGGAGCTTCTGAAATCCGCACGGAGCGGGGGACTACAGCACCAAGGACCTGCTCGGGGAAGTGGAGGCGAACTTCCGCTGCCACCTGGGCTGCAAGGTTGGTCCGTCCGTCATACATCGTGAGGAGAATAGTGGAGACCACCAGATCCGCATTCAGGTGCTTCTGGATCATCTCAATGTTCTTGAGGAGCTGACTGAGGCCTTCCAGTGCGTAGTACTCACACTGGATGGGGATAAGGACCTCACCGGCAGCACAGAAGGCATTAACCGTAAGCAACCCGAGGCTGGGCGGGCAGTCAATGAAGATGTAGTCGAGGCGTTCTTCGCCGTTCTTTGCCCGGGTCTTGGCATAGACATCGATCGCCCGGCGGAGCCGCTGTTCACGGGCCACAAGCGAAACAAGCTCAATCTCCGCTCCGGCCAGGTGAATGGTGGCAGGAGCACAAATCAGGTTGCTGATGTCCGGGCACGGTGCTACGACGTCAGCAAGAGGGAAATCGTTGATGAGGACGTCGTAGATGCTGTCCACATCGGCATGGTGCTCGACGCCGAGGGCGGTGGAGGCGTTGCCCTGGGGATCGATGTCAATGACCAGGACGTTCAGGCCGGCTGCAGCCAGGGCAGCAGCGATATTCACGGTGGTGGTGGTCTTGCCCACGCCGCCTTTTTGGTTGGACACGGTGAAGATACGTGTCTTCTCCGGCTTGGGAAGTTTCCGGCCAACCAGCCGTTCGCGGCGCCTGGTCTCGTGCGCGAGTTCCCGGGCGATAGGACTGGAATCGTCCATGGTGTCCATGACGTTGATCCGGCCACTCGTTGTTGTTTCACGTGAAACAGAGGCAAGAATTGCCATTTCTGCAACCGGATTAGGGTGACTTTCCCCTCGTCCGGGCGCGGAACCCATGCCCATGCCAGCAACTGATCGTGCTGACCCCAAAGACACGAACGGGGGTATCCGTTGTGTGGAGGCTTCGCTACTGGTCACTGGGACACACTCACTCTCGTTCGGCTTTTGCTGCCGTTGTCTAGCCTAACCGCTTCGCCCTGCAGACCAAGGCTACCGGGCCAGGACTAGGAGATCTTTCGGGACTTGTTAACGACGATCCGTACCACCGTGGTGGGTTCCTCCAGGAGGTTTTCACCGACAGTCACTACAGAGGTCTGGACGCCACCGAGTTTCCGGATGACCTTCGCTGCTTTTTCGATTTCCTCGCCTGCGCTGCGTCCCTTAATGGCCACAACCTCGCCCTTGCCGGCGAGCAAGGGGATGGTCAGGCCGGCGAGGTTGCCCAGAGCGGAAACAGCCCGGGCAGTCACAACATCAGCGTCCACCATGCCAACCGCAAGCTCCGCCCGGGTCCGCATCACCGTGACATTTGTCAGGCCGAGATCGTCCACCACTTCCTGGAGCCAAATCACCCGGCGTTCCAGCGGCTCGATCAGTGTCAGCTGGAGGTCCGGACGCGCGATGGCGAGGCAAAGTCCGGGAAGTCCGGCTCCGCTTCCGACGTCAGCAACATGGCTGCCGTGCGCGATCTCGCTTTCGATAACGGCACAGTTAAGGACGTGCCGGCTCCACAACCGTGGGATCTCACGCGGCCCGATCAGCCCGCGTTCGGTTCCCGACGTGGCCAGGTGCTCCACGTAGCGTTTGGCCAGGTCCAGGCGGTCACCGAAAATCTTCTCGGCCGCCAGCAATTCTGCTGCCGTGATGTCAACCATGATTAGCGGTTCAGCATTCTCTAGTCTGCGGATACTACGATGTGGCGCCCGGCGCCTTCGCCCTCGGACTCGCTGACGAGTCCCAGGTCAGCGACGGCGTCATGAACGATTTTGCGTTCGTACGCACTCATCGGCTCCAGTGCCACGGCTTTGCCGGACTCCTTGACCGAAGCTGCTGCATCCTCCGCAATCTTCTGGAGGTGGCCGGCGCGCTGCTCACGGTAGCCGTTGATGTCCAGCACCAGGCGAGAGCGGTTCTCCGTCGCGGAGAGGACAGCGAGCCGGGTCAGTTCCTGAAGGGCTTCCAGGACTTCGCCGTCTTCGCCGACGAGGCTGTCGAGGCTATCGGTTTCTTCCTCGGCAACGATGGAAATGTAAGTGCGGCCGTTCCGGACTTCGATGTCGATGTCACCGTCGATGTCCGCGATATCCAGGAGCTCCTCGAGGTAATCGGCAGCAACGTCACCTTCCTCTTCGAGGCGGCTGGCAGCGGATCCCTTGGGGGAAGCATCGGCGTCAGTCGCTGATTCGTCCTGATCGTCAATGATCTCGTCGGAAAGGGCGTGTTCGGTGCTCTCGGCTGACATTACTTCTTCTTCCTGTTCTTACGCTGGGGCTGGACGCGCTGTCCCTTTTGCTCGATGATCGCAGCTGCGGCAGCTGCCTCCGCTTCGGCGTCGGCCTTCTTCCCGCCCAGAATGGGCAGGACCGGCAGGCCCTTGGCAGCCCGGCGCTCGGCGAGTGCCTTGGCGGCGGGGGATCCCGGCGTCGGCATGCGGCGGATGACGAAGAACTGCTGCGCCATGGTCCAGAGGTTGGTGGTGGTCCAGTAGATGAGGACACCGATGGGGAAGTTGATGCCACCCACACCGAACACGACGGGCAGGATGTAGAGCATCATCTTTTGCTGCCGCATGAACGGGCTGGCCATGGCCTCTTCAGACATGTTCTTGGCCATGATCTGCTTCTGCGTGATGAACTGCGACGCTGTCATGGCCAGGATCATCACGATCGACAGGATCCACACGGCGGTCTGGTTGCCGGCGCCGCCATGCAACAGGGAAGCGGAAAGCGTAGCCCCGAAGATGCTGGAATCGTCGAACTGCACCACTTGCTCGTGGCTCATGGCACCGATGCCGGCGCCCTTGGTTCGGGCCGCTGTGATGCCGGACAGAACCTGGAAGAGCGCGAAGAAGAACGGCATCTGGATCAGCATGGGCAAGCAGGCAGAGAACGGGTTGGTGCCGTGCTTCTTGTACATGGCCATCTGTTCCTGCGCCATTGCCTGGCGGGACAGCTGGTCGGTCTTGCCTTTGTACTTGTCCTGGAGTTTCTTCAGGTCCGGCTGCAGCAGCTGCATGCCACGCTGCGCCTTGATCTGTTTGACGAATACGGGGATCAGGGCGGCACGGATCACCAGCACCAGCCCGATGATGGACAGCGTCCACGTCCAGCCCGAAGCCTCAGGCAGCCCGATGCTGCTCAGGCCCTCGTGGAAGCCCACCATGATGATGGAAACCAGCCACTTGAACGGAAACATGATTGTTTCAAAGAAGTCCATACGATATCCCTATTCGTCAGGCCGCAAGGCGGCCTTCTCCATCAGTCTGAGCAGCCAGGTACTTGTCCGGGTTGTTCAGCACAACAATTGTGGGGGTCCGGTGATCGGGCCAGTGGCGGTGGCCGGCGGGGACATGGTCCACACCGCCGGCATTCCACGGATGGCAGCGCACAAGGCGACGGGCCGCAAGCCAGCTGCCCTTCACCGCCCCGTGGACAGTGATCGCCTCAAGGGCGTACGCCGAGCAGGAAGGAAAGAAACGGCAGACCTGGCCATACAAGGGAGAAATCACCTTGCGGTAGGCCATCAGCAGCAGAATAAGAATGTTTCTGGGCAGGTTCCAGAGGAAGGTGCCCACGGCGGCAGCAACAGGATGAAGGTAGTGGACGACGGCGGCAGTTACCTTACGCACGCTGTGTCCCTTCCTGTGTTGTACCGGTTGAACCGTTTACAGCAGCCCGCGGAAGGCGGCTGCCCAACCGGCTCATGGTTGATTCCAGTGCGGCGTTGTAGTCCGCCAGCAGTTGATCCCAGCTGGCGGCAGCGGACGCAGGCAGCGCCCGGACCACTATGGCGAACCCGGTACCGTACTCGCGCAGCGAGGCAGCACCGGCTTCTCTCAGTCTCCTCTTAACGAGGTTCCTGACCACAGCGTTCCCGACACCTTTGGAAACGATGAACCCGATCCGGCTGGGTTCGTCGGCAGCAATAGCTGCCGCATATAACACTACGTTCCGGCGTCCATTGCGGACACCGGAACGTACAGTTGTTGAAAAATCGGTTGCAGTCCTCAAACGGTTACGGGTGGCCAGCACCTTAAACTCGCAAAGAAAAGTTAAACCGACGAGTCAGTTATCTAGGCCGACAGTTCGGTGCGGCCCTTGCCACGACGGGCTGCCAGGATGGCACGGCCGGCACGGGTACGCATACGAAGGCGGAAGCCGTGCTTCTTGGCTCGACGGCGGTTATTCGGCTGAAAAGTCCGCTTGCTCACGTTAGTTACTCCAGTGGATCAAAGGTGCGCCCACCCGATCAGTAAAAGGGGAAGAACTGGCCGACGCTAAGTTTTGTATATGCACGCTTCCCCCGGCTGCTCCAACGCGGTGCGTCAGAGAGATTCAGAAGGGGCCAAAAAGCGTACACAAAGGACTTCACAACGTTAGGGCAAAATGCCTGCCAGAGTCAAACCGGGGTACCCCTGCGTCCCTGTCCCCGGCTGTGGTTAACCTGGCCCCACAGCCTGTGGATGAAGTGGCTCACAAGGCCTGTTTTCGAACCACAACGGTGTAATTATCCACAAGCTACTTCCCAGCTATCTTCTGGCCTTTTGTTCCCCTAGAGTGGCTCAGTAGCCGATTATCCACGGACTGTGCATAACCCTGTGGATGAAGCTGAACCAGCATCCTGGTTCGGGACTTGGGGCTGCACGTAATGCAGGCACGCAAGTTTTGAGGAACTGATTGATGACAGTAGACGAAGCCAACCACGCCAATACTGTCGGAAGTTCCTGGCGTCGGGTTGTGAGCCTGCTCGAGCAGGACGACCGCGTATCTCCACGGCAGCGGGGCTTTGTCATCCTGGCCCAGGCCCAGGGCCTGATCGGATCCACCCTCCTGGTGGCCGTTCCCAACGAACTGACCCGTGAAGTCCTTCAGACCCAGGTCAAGGACGCCCTGGATGACGCCCTGCATAACGTTTTCTCCGAGGACATCCGCTGCGCGATCGACGTGGACACCGATCTGGTGCCGCTCCACACGGAGCCGGAACCCGTCGTCGAACCTTCCTACTCGCCGGACCAGCTGATCGAGCAGAAGCCGCAGCCGATGCTGCCGAGCACTTCCCACGAGTTCGGCCGGCTGAACCCCAAGTACGTCTTCGATACCTTTGTGATCGGTTCGTCCAACCGCTTTGCCCATGCAGCTGCCGTGGCCGTGGCCGAAGCGCCCGCCAAGGCCTACAACCCGTTGTTCATCTACGGTGATTCCGGGCTGGGCAAGACCCACCTCCTGCACGCGATCGGCCACTATGCCCGCCGCCTGTACAGCGGAATCCGGGTCCGGTACGTGAACTCCGAAGAGTTCACCAACGACTTCATCAACTCCATCCGCGATGACGAGGGCGCCAGCTTCAAGACCACGTACCGCAACGTGGACGTGCTGCTGATCGATGACATCCAGTTCCTGGCCGGCAAGGACCGGACGCTGGAGGAGTTCTTCCACACGTTCAACTCCCTGCACAACAACAACAAGCAGGTGGTCATCACCTCGGATCTGCCGCCCAAGCAGCTGGCAGGTTTCGAGGACCGGATGAAGTCCCGCTTCGAGTGGGGCCTCCTCACCGACATCCAGCCGCCCGAGCTCGAGACCCGCATCGCCATCCTGCGGAAGAAGGCCCTCAGCGAAGGCCTCTCCGCCCCGGACGATGCCCTGGAATACATCGCTTCCAAGATCTCCAGTAACATCCGCGAACTCGAAGGCGCACTGATCCGGGTGACGGCATTTGCCAGCCTGAACCGGCAGCCGGTCGATGTTGCGTTGGCTGAGATGGTTCTGAAGGACCTCATCACGGATGACGGCGCCCAGGAAATCACGTCGAGCCAGATCCTGATCCAGACGGCGGAGTATTTCAAGCTCACGATGGAGGAACTCTGCAGCAAGTCCCGGACCCGCACGCTGGTGACCGCCCGGCAGATCGCCATGTACCTCTGCCGCGAGCTCACGGATATGTCCCTGCCGAAGATTGGCCAGGAACTCGGCGGCCGCGACCACACCACGGTGATCCACGCGGACCGCAAAATCCGTGAGCTGATGGCTGAGCGTCGTGTGATCTACAACCAGGTCACCGAACTCACCAACAGGATCAAGCAGCAGCAGCGCAACTCCTGAGCTGTCGCCTCTATACCTTATTAACAGGTGCGTGTGGATAACCCTGTGGATACTTAAGGGGACAACCGAGCTTAATGGGCTTAAAACCCCTAAGCCGCCTGTGGATCAGCGAAAACCCAAAAATTGTTATCCCCATCCACAGCCTGTTTAAAACCTGCGTCACCCACAATCCATGAACAGGGCTTAACCGCTGGATCCTGCGGCCGGATCGAGTTATCCACAGTATCCACAGCAGTTATTAACACTACTAATCCCAAGAAATTGATTTCCCTCAAATAACAATCTCGATCCGCACCCCGAACCGGCCCAGGCCCAAGGGCCTCCGGACCCCAGGCGTCCTGACCGGGGATGGGTTAATCAGCCGTCTTCCGGCTAAGCTGTCAGCAGCGCTCCCATCCTCGGGTTTCTTTGTGGTTCAGCACTCGATGAACCATGCAGGTTCCGTTGTTGGGGCGCCACTACTTTTGGGCTCCCTTTGGGAGTTTCCGGTTCAGACAAGGCAGCAGCAATGAAAGGCGGCACCCTTCCGTGAAGTTCAGAGTCGAACGGGACGTCCTGGCAGAAGCCGTCACCTGGACAGCCCGGTCGTTGTCTCCGCGGCCGCCGGTTCCAGTACTGTCGGGCCTGCTGCTGAAGGCTGAGGCCGGTACGGTCAGCCTCTCAAGCTTTGACTACGAGACCTCCGCACGGCTGGACATCCCCGCGGACATCACCACTGAGGGAACCATCCTCGTTTCCGGACGCCTCCTCGCAGACATTTGCCGCAGCCTTCCTTCCGCTCCGGTGGTCGTGGAGACCGATGGCAACAAGGTGACGCTGACCTGCCGCCGCAGCAGCTTCCATCTGGCCACCATGCCCGAGGCCGAATACCCGCCGCTGCCTGCGTTACCCGCCATCAGCGGCACCGTCCCGGGTGACGCGTTCGCCCAGGCTGTGTCCCAGGTGATCATTGCGGCCAGTAAGGATGACACACTCCCCATCCTGACCGGCGTCCGGATGGAGATCGAGGACGACCTCATCACGCTTCTGGCCACCGACCGCTACCGTCTGGCGATGCGCGAAGTGCCGTGGAAGCCCACCACACCGGGAATTTCCACCAGTGCCCTGGTGAAGGCAAAAACCCTCAACGAAGTGGCTAAGACCCTTGGCAACAGCGGCGACATCAACCTCGCCCTTGCTGACGATGACAGCCGCCTCATCGGTTTCGAAAGCGGCGGCCGCACCACCACGTCGCTGCTCGTGGATGGTGATTACCCCAAGATCCGCTCGCTGTTCCCGGATTCCACCCCCATCCACGCAACTGTCCAGACGCAGGAACTTGTGGAAGCCGTCCGCCGTGTGTCGCTGGTGGCCGAACGCAACACCCCGGTACGCCTCGCCTTCACCGAAGGACTGCTGCACCTGGACGCCGGCACCGGCGAAGATGCCCAGGCCTCCGAAGAACTCGAAGCCCAGCTCTCCGGTGACGACATCACCGTCGCCTTCAACCCGCACTACCTGGTGGAGGGCCTGAGCGTCATCGAAACGAAGTACGTCAGGTTCTCCTTCACCACGGCGCCGAAGCCCGCGATGATCACGGCCCAGGCAGACGCCGACGGCGAGGACCAGGACGACTACCGTTACCTGGTCATGCCCGTCCGCCTTCCCAACTAGTCCCCACCGCCACCCTCGCCTCGCAAGCTCGGCCAGGGAACCCTGGCGGCGTGGGCCCAGACAGTTGTTGTCGTTCTGGGCCCCAAAACGACAGCCAACCCCGCGCAGAAAAGAGACCCACGTGCATATTGGACTGATCGGCCTTGGCAAGATGGGTTTCAACATGCGCGAACGCCTGCGCAAGGGCGGCATTGAGGTCACCGGCTTTGACCGCAACCCCGAGGTCACCGATGTTGCCTCCGTGGATGAGCTCATTGCGGCCGTTCCGGCCCCGCGGCTGATCTGGGTCATGGTCCCGTCAGGCGACATCACCGATGCCGTCGTCACCGAACTCGGGGACAAGCTCGACGCCGGCGACCTGGTGATCGACGGCGGCAACTCCCGCTTCACCGAGGACCAGAAACATGGTGCCGCGCTGGCCGAGAAGGGGATCCGTTTCGCCGACTGCGGCGTTTCCGGCGGAGTGTGGGGCCTCCAGAACGGGTACGGGCTCATGGCTGGCGGCGATGCTGCCGATATTGAGCGGGCACTGCCGGTTTTTGATGTGCTCCGTCCCGAAGGCGAGCGGGCGGACAGCTTTGTCCACGTCGGCGGAATCGGTGCCGGACACTACGCCAAGATGGTCCACAACGGCATCGAGTACGGCCTGATGCAGGCGTACGCCGAAGGCTACGAACTGCTGGCTGCCAAGGACATTGTCGACGACCTGCCCGGTACGTTCCGCGCCTGGCAAAAGGGCACCGTCGTCCGGTCCTGGCTGCTGGACCTCATGGTCAAGGCGCTGGACGAGGACCCGGGACTCGAATCCATCGATGACTACGTCGAAGACTCGGGCGAAGGCCGCTGGACCGTTGAGGAAGCCATTGCCAACGCTGTCCCGGCACCGGCCATCACGGCTGCACTCTTCGCGCGCTTCTCTTCCCGCGAGGAAAACTCGCCCGCCATGAAGATGGTTTCCGCGCTGCGCCACCAGTTCGGCGGGCATGCCACCCGTCCCGCCAAGTAACATCCACCCCGGGACCCGCGGGTTCCGAGAATTGTCGAACACCGCGTGTACCTAGAACACCTTTCGCTCACTGACTTCCGCAGCTACGCCCAGGTCGACCTTCCCCTCGAACCGGGGGTCACTGTGCTCGTCGGGGCAAACGGCATTGGCAAAACCAACCTCATGGAGGCCATCGGGTACCTGGCCACCCTCAGCTCGCACCGGGTCAGTTCCGACGCTCCGCTGCTCCGGTTCGGCACGGACCGCGCGCTGGTCCGGGCGCGCCTGGTCCGCGGCGGCCAGACCACGGTCCTGGAACTTGAGATCAATGCCAGCCGCGCCAACAGGGGGCGAATCAACCGTAGCAATCCCGTCCGTGCCAGGGATCTCCTGGGGATCTGCCAGACAGTGCTTTTCGCCCCTGAGGACCTGGCGCTCGTCAAGGGAGATCCGTCCAACCGCCGCCGGTTCCTGGACGAGCTGCTGGTCAGCCTCATGCCCCGGCATTCGGCGACGCGCACGGACTATGACCGTGTCCTGAAGCAGCGCAACGCCCTGCTCAAATCCGCCCGGGCTGGAAAATTCACTGCCGGGCACGAGGCCACCCTCGATGTTTGGGACCAGCACATGGCCCGGGCGGGCGCTGAGCTGCTGCACGCGCGGCTGGAACTGGTGGAACTGTTGAGCCCGCACCTGGCCAAGGCGTATGCCCAGCTCACGGATGGGTCCAAGGAAGCCAACGCCGTCTACCGGTCCACCCTCCAAAACCTGATGGACGACGACGGCGGCGCGGCAGCTGGTGCCGGTGGCGCTTCGTTGACGGATGGGTCCGCCGCTGCCGAAGATCTGCGGGACCTCACCGTTGAGGACCTCACCGGCCGCTATGTCCAGGCCTTTGCAGCCTCTCGCCGCAAGGAACTTGAACGCGGAATCTCCTTGGTGGGGCCGCACCGGGATGAGCTCGAACTGATCCTCGGCGAAGCGCCCGCCAAGGGGTACGCCTCGCACGGCGAAACCTGGTCGATGTGCCTCTCCCTCCGGCTCGCCTCGTATTACGTCATGCTCGATGACGCGAGGACCGGCGGGTCTGCACCGATCCTCATCCTCGACGACGTTTTCGCCGAGCTGGATGTGGGGCGCCGGCGTAAACTGGCGGCAATAGTCTCCGGCGCGGAACAGGTCCTGGTGACCGCCGCCGTCGACGCCGATATCCCGGAGGAACTCTCCGGCCGGCGGGTGAAGGTCATCCCGGGAGGAATCGATGAATAAGGATGAAAAGGGCGGGCTGCAGCCCGGCCGGGATCCTGACAACATCGACGCGCCGCAGGCTGCGCTGAACCGCATGCGTGAGGCCGCGGCCGCACGCGGCGAAATCCGCCGGAAGGCACCCCCCAAGGCCGGCGCCGCCAAGACAAAGGGTGGGATCCGGGATACCCGAGGTTTCAGCCAGTTCCATTCCACCGGCCGTGATCCGCTGGGGCTTGGCAAAGTGGTGGGACGCCTCGTGGCCGAACGCGGCTGGAGCTCGCCGGTAGCGGTGGGATCGGTCATGGCAGAGTGGGCCACGCTGGTTGGCCCGGAGATCTCAGCGCACTGCACCCCGGAGAGCTTCACCGATACCACCCTTCACGTGCGCTGCGACTCGACGGCCTGGTCCACGCAGCTGCGGCTGCTGAGCAACAGCCTGCTGGAGAAATTCCGCACGGAACTGGGCGATGGCGTGGTCACCAGCATCCAGGTGCTCGGCCCGTCAGCACCCAGCTGGCGCAAGGGCGGACGCACCGTCAACGGCCGCGGGCCGCGCGATACCTACGGTTAGCCGCCGCCGTCGACTCTTGAATATTCGTCCGGCGGCGTGTAGGGCGGGCTAACGCCCTTGGGGCGTATAGGAACCCGGAGACGGGACCTCGAGGGCGCCCTAGGCGGGGTCAACGGCCTCGCATCGGCACATCAAGGTCCCGCGACGCCCGCCGGAATGCGGGTTTGCAGCCCATTTCACGATAGAATCACAGCAGATAACTGGGCGCCGGTGAAACGTTGACTGAGTCCGTTTTCCGCACGCTCTCCGCAGGCGGACTTCGGTCCTGCACGTCGACGTATCCGTCAGCGCCATCAGCTTGTGCCTGTTGGCGGATGCTTTCCCCTGGAAGGCCGCCGCCGGCCATCATCGAAAAAGAGGAGTCGACAGCACCTGTGGCTAACGACAATACAGATACCCAGGCAGTGGAACGCGCAACGGAGGACGTCCCTACCCCCGATACGCCGCCGGCGGCGGCCGTGACACCCCGGGAATACGGCGCAAGCGACATCACCGTACTTGAGGGCCTCGAAGCCGTCCGGAAACGCCCGGGCATGTATATCGGCTCCACCGGGCCGCGCGGCCTGCACCACCTGGTCTATGAAGTGGTGGACAACTCTGTTGACGAGGCACTGGCCGGGTACTGCACGCACATCGAAATAGTCCTGCAGGCCGACGGCGGCGTCAAAGTTGTAGATGATGGCCGCGGCATCCCCGTGGACATGCATCCCACCGAGCACAAACCCACCGTGGAAGTGGTTATGACCATCCTGCACGCCGGCGGCAAGTTCGGCGGCGGCGGTTACGCAGTCTCGGGCGGCCTCCATGGCGTGGGTATCTCCGTGGTGAACGCGCTCTCCAGCAGGGTGGACACTGAAGTCCGGCGGCAGGGCAACGTCTGGCGGATGTCCTTCGCCGACGGCGGCAAGCCCCAGGGCGGGCTGGTTAAGGGCGAAGAAAGCGCCACCACCGGCACCACCCAGACCTTCTACCCGGACGCGGGAATCTTCGAATCCACGGAATTTGATTTCGAGACGCTCCGCGCCCGCTTCCAGCAGATGGCCTTCCTGAACAAGGGCCTGCGGATCACGCTCACGGACGAGCGCACAGCAGCATCGAACGCGGACGCCAATGAGGACCTCAACCTTGACGTCGTGGTCACAGAAGGCGAAGTCACCGCTGAGCACCGCACCGTGGTGTACCAGTACGACGACGGCCTGCTGGACTATGTGAAGCACCTGAACTCGGGCAAAAAGGTTGATGTTGTCCACGAGGACGTCATTTCCTTCGAAACCGAGGACACGGAACGGCACATCGCGCTGGAAATGGCGATGCAGTGGACCAACGCGTATTCCGAGAGCGTCCACACCTACGCCAACACCATCAACACCCACGAGGGCGGCACCCACGAAGAGGGTTTCCGCGCCGCGATGACCTCCCTCATCAACCGCTACGCGCGTGAGAAGAGCATCATCAAGGAAAAGGACGACAACCTCACCGGTGACGATATCCGTGAAGGCCTCACGGCGGTCATCTCGGTGAAGCTGGCCGAACCGCAGTTCGAGGGCCAGACCAAAACCAAGCTCGGCAACTCCGAGGTCAAGGGCTTCGTCCAGCGCGTGGTCACCGACGGCCTGGGCGACTGGCTGGAACGCAACCCCGGCCCCGCCCGGGATGTCATCCGTAAGGCCATTTCCGCGGCCCAGGCCCGGATGGCCGCCCGGAAGGCCCGTGACAATGCGCGCCGCAAGAGCCCGCTGGAATCCTTCGGGATGCCCGGCAAGCTGTCCGACTGTTCCTCGAAGGATCCCGCCCGCTGCGAGGTGTACATCGTGGAGGGCGACTCCGCCGGCGGTTCCGCCAAACGCGGCCGCAACCCTGAAACCCAGGCCATCCTGCCGCTGCGCGGCAAGATCCTGAACGTGGAGCGGGCCCGGCTGGACAAGGCCCTGGGCAACACCGAGGTCCAGTCCATGATCACCGCGTTCGGCACCGGCATCGGCGAGGACTTCGACCTCAGCAAGCTCCGGTACCACAAGATCGTGCTGATGGCCGATGCCGACGTTGACGGCCAGCACATCACCACGCTGCTCATGACGCTGCTGTTCCGCTACATGCGCCCGCTGATCGAAAACGGCTATGTGTACCTGGCGCAGCCCCCGCTGTACCGGATCAAGTGGTCCAACGCGCCGCACGACTACGTCTTCAGCGACAAGCAGCGCGATGCCAAGCTCCTGTCCGGGCAGGCCGCCGGCCGCCGTATCCCGAAGGACAACGGCATCCAGCGCTACAAGGGCCTGGGCGAGATGGACTATACCGAGCTGTGGGACACCACCATGGACCCGGACCACCGGACCCTCCTGCAGGTCACCATGGACGATGCCCTGGCAGCGGACCAGACCTTCTCCACACTGATGGGCGAAGACGTGGAGTCCCGCCGAAACTTCATCCAGCAGAACGCCAAGGACGTCAGGTTCCTGGATATCTGACCGGTTCACCGAGTAGATATTCCAAGTCCGACATATACCTGAAACGGAAAATATAAACGATGAGTGACGAGACACCCGAGAACCCGGCGGAATCCGCCGATCTTCCGGAAACCGTGCTTGAAGGCGACGTGCTGGTTGACCGCGTGGAGCAGGTGGACCTGCAGACGGAAATGCAGCGCTCGTACCTGGACTACGCCATGGCCGTTATTGTGGGCCGTGCCCTTCCCGACGTGCGCGATGGCCTCAAGCCCGTGCACCGCCGCGTGCTGTACGCGATGTTCGACGGCGGTTACCGGCCGGAACGGTCCTTCAACAAGTGCGCCCGTGTGGTGGGCGAGGTCATGGGCCAGTACCACCCCCACGGCGACACCGCGATCTACGATGCGCTGGTCCGCCTGATCCAGGACTGGACCATGCGGTACCCGCTGGCCCTGGGCCAGGGCAACTTCGGTTCGCCGGGCAATGACGGTGCCGCCGCCCCGCGGTACACCGAAACGAAAATGTCCCAGCTGGCCATGGAGATGGTCCGGGACATCGACGAGGAAACCGTCGACTTCCAGGACAACTACGACGGCAAGAACCAGGAACCCACCATCCTGCCGGCCCGTTTCCCCAACCTGCTGGTCAACGGCTCCTCCGGCATTGCCGTGGGCATGGCCACCAACATTCCGCCGCACAACCTCCGCGAAGTGGCTGACGGCGTCCAGTGGTACCTGGCAAATCCGACGGCCAGCCGCGAGGAACTGCTCGAAGAGCTGCTGCTCCGTATTAAGGGACCCGATTTCCCCACCGGCGCGACCATTCTCGGCCACAGGGGCATTGAGGACGCGTACCGGACGGGCCGCGGCTCCGTGACCATGCGCGCCGTGGTCAACGTCGAGGAACTCCAGGGCCGTACGTGCCTGGTTGTCACCGAACTGCCCTACCAGGCCAACCCGGACAACCTGGCCATCAAGATCGCCGAACTGGTCAAGGACGGGAAGATCTCCGGCATTGCGGACCTCCGCGACGAGACCTCCGGCCGCACCGGCCAGCGGCTGGTCATTGTGCTCAAGCGCGACGCCGTGGCCAAGGTGGTGCTGAACAACCTGTACAAGCACACCGACCTGCAGAGCAACTTCTCCGCCAACATGCTGGCCATCGTGGACGGGGTGCCGCGCACGCTGAGCCTGGACGCCTTCATCCGCCATTGGGTAACGCACCAGCTGGACGTCATTGCGCGACGTACCCGCTACCGCCTGCGCAAAGCCGAGGAAGAGGCGCACATCCTGCGTGCCCTCCTGAAGGCATTGGACGCGCTGGACGAAGTCATTGCGCTCATCCGTGCGTCCAACACCACCGAAGCCGCGCGCGACGGACTGATGCAGCTGCTGGACATCGACGAACTGCAGGCCCGGGCCATCCTGGACATGCAGCTGCGCCGCCTGGCAGCCCTGGAACGCCAGAAGATCCAGGACCGCCATTCCGAACTTGAGGCCCTGATCGCCGAGTACAACTCGATCCTTGCCTCCGAGGAACGCCAGCGCGAAATCATCAGCACCGAGCTGGGCGAGATCGTGGCCAAGCACGGCGATGACCGCCGCACCAAGATCCTGATGGGCTTCGACGGCGACATGTCCATGGAGGACCTGATCCCCGAAGAGGAAATGGTTGTCACCATTACCCGCGGCGGTTACGTCAAGCGCACGCGAAGCGACAACTACCGGTCTCAGCAGCGCGGCGGCAAGGGCATCAAGGGCGCCCAGCTCCGCGGCGACGATGTGGTGGAGCACTTCTTCGTGACCACCACCCACCACTGGCTGCTCTTCTTCACCAACCTCGGCCGGGTCTACCGGGCGAAGGCGTACGAACTGGTGGAGGCCGGCCGTGATGCCAAGGGCCAGCACGTCGCCAACCTGATGGCCTTCCAGCCGGACGAGCACATCGCCCAGGTCCTGGACATCAGGGACTACCAGCAGGCCCCTTACCTGGTGCTGGCCACCAAGCGCGGCCTGGTCAAGAAGACCCGTCTGGAGGACTACGACACCAACCGCTCCGCCGGCGTCATCGCAATCAACCTGCGCGACGAGGACGAACTCGTATCCGCCCAGCTGGTCTCCGAAACGGATGACCTCATGCTGGTGTCCCGCATGGGCCAGTCCATCCGCTTCACCGCCACGGACGATGCCCTGCGTCCCATGGGTCGGGCCACGTCCGGTGTCACCGGCATGAAGTTCCGCGAGGACGATGAACTGCTGGCGGCCGACGTCGTCACGGACGGTTCGTTCGTCTTTGTGGTCACCGAAGGCGGGTACGCCAAGCGCACCGCGGTGGAGGAATACCGCCTGCAGGGCCGCGGCGGCCTGGGCATCAAGGTGGGCAAGTACCAGGAGGAACGGGGCCACCTTGTGGGCGCCCTGATTGTCCAGGAAGAAGACGAGGTTCTGGTGGTCATGGAAGGCGGCAAGGTTGTCCGTTCATCCGTGGCCGGCGTACCTGCCAAGGGCCGCGACACCATGGGTGTTATCTTCGCGAAGCCGGACAAGAATGACCGCATCATTGAGGTGGCCAGGAACAGCGAACGCGGCCTCGAGGGCGAAGAATCCGTGGACGATGACGTAACGTTGGCTGAAGAGGCCGGGTCCCCCGAGGGATCCGCAGGGTCAGCAACAACGGCAGAAACATCACCGGCTGTTGAGTCAGAGGACGCCTCCGGCGACGCTGAGCCGAACGAAGACTACACCGGAGGTAACGAGTGAGTAATCCCGACTCATATCCCAAGCCGAGCAGCAATGTCCCCGGCGGAACGCCGCCGCCCGCGGCCGCACCCCGGGTGAACGCCCCCGTCCGTCCGCAGCAGCGTCCACCGGCCCCTGCGGGCGCACCGGGGCAGCGGCCGGCCGTTCCCGGCCAGCGCCCTGCGCAGGATCGGGTTCCGGCAGGCCAGACGGGCCAGCGTGCCGGCCAGGGCAGGCAGGCGGCAGCACAGGCCAGCCAGCGCCCAGTGCAGGGCCGGTCTCCGCAGGCCCAGCCCGGCCTGGTCAAGCCTGCACCCAAGGCCAAGGTCAGGCGTGCACGGCTGCTGGTCAGCAAGGTGGATCCCTGGTCCGTCCTGAAGATGGCGTTCCTGCTGTCGGTGGCGCTGGGAATCGTCACCGTCGTGGCCGCAATCGTCCTCTGGACTGTCCTGGACCTCACCGGAATCTTTGACCAGGTGGACAGCCTCCTGGGTACCCTGTCAGGCTCCGAAGGCGGCGGGTTCGAACTGAAGAAGGTCGCATCCCTGGGCCAGGTGGCTTCCTTTGCCACGATTATCGCCGTGGTGAACGTTGTCCTGCTGACGGCGCTGTCCATGCTGTCAGCGGTGCTTTACAACATCTCCGCAACGCTAGTTGGCGGCATCGGCGTCACCCTCACGGACGACTGAAAACCCATAATTTCACCGGAAATTCTCCGGCGAAATGCCTCGATTTGAGATCGGGCCGGGATGTGCTGTAAAGTCATGTCTCGGCCCGATGAGGCATCGGGGCGTATAGCTCAGGCGGTTAGAGCGCTTCGCTGATAACGAAGAGGTCCCAGGTTCAAGTCCTGGTACGCCCACGGAACCTGTGCAGGTTCGAAGGAAGGTTCGGTTTGCTTCACGGCAGGCAGGATCGGAACGGGGAGCATGTGAAGAAGTTGCTGGTACTTGCAGCTGCGATCGCAGGCGTCCTGCTCTACAGGAAAGCACAGGAATCCGAGGCCCGGAAAACAGTCTGGAGCCAGTCGACCGACAAGGTCGAATAGGCCGGATTCCCGGACCGGGAGCCTGCAAAATGCTCCACGGTTCTAGGGTATGATTGACGGGTTGCTTCTTATGGGGGCATGGCGCAATTGGTAGCGCACCTGCTTTGCAAGCAGGGGGTTCGGGGTTCGAGTCCCCGTGCCTCCACCATAAGGAAAGTCCCGGACAGCTGAAAAGCTGTCCGGGACTTTGTCGTTAAGGCGGCACAGTGTTAATCCAGAACAGTAGGGTTGAACGGTGAACTTTCTTATTGCGGCCGTGGGCGTCCTTGGTGTGGCGTCGTCCGGGCCGTTGATCGCCGCGACCCTCGGCGCCACCACCGTCAGTGCCCTCGCCATCGCCTTCTGGCGCAACGCCATCGGGGCCGCCGTCATGGCCACTCCCACCGTGGTCCGCGAACCCCGGCAGTTCGGCCGGATCACCGGCCCTGAGTTCCGCTGGTCGCTGCTCGCCGCCGTCGCCCTGGCCCTGCACTTTGCCTGCTTCATCACGTCCCTCCAGCTGACGTCCGTGGCTGCCGCCACCGCCCTGGTCTGCCTGCAGTCGGCCTGGATCGCGGTCTTCCAGCTCCTCCGTGGCACCAGGCACCGCTGGCAGGTGCTGGCAGGGCTGGGGATCGCCTTTGGTGGTGTTGTCACGATCACCGGGTTCGACATGGGATCCTCGCCGGACGCGCTCCTGGGTGACCTGCTGGCTGTCGCCGG
The DNA here is from genome assembly GCF_036675385.1 of Pseudarthrobacter sp. Classification (NCBI taxonomy): domain Bacteria; kingdom Bacillati; phylum Actinomycetota; class Actinomycetes; order Micrococcales; family Micrococcaceae; genus Pseudarthrobacter; species Pseudarthrobacter sp. The sequence continues at coordinate 20,506 of NZ_JAKFFD010000194.1, forward strand.
TGGGGCCCTGGCCGGCCTCTACACGCTCGCCGGCGGCAAGGCCCGCCAGACCATGACCACGGGAACCTACACCACGCTCTGCTACGGGATGTGCGCTGCCTTTGTGGCGGTGCTGGCACTCTTCAGCGGCCAGCCGCTGGTGGGGTTCGACGCCGTTGGCTGGGTGGGGATCCTGGCCATCACCGTGTGTGCCCAACTGGTGGGCCACACAGCCTTCAATCACCTGCTGGCCACCATGAGCCCGCTGCTGGTGTCGATGATCATCCTGTTGGAGATCCCCGGCGCAGCCGTGCTGGCCGCGGTCTTCCTGCACGAGACACTGCCCGCAGGCACCTACGGCGGGCTGGGGCTCATCCTCGTGGGCCTCGCCGTCGTGGTTCTGGGACAGCGGTCAGGCTTCAGGAAACGGCGCGAAGGTTCCGCCGTGCGTGGGGATGAACCGCCGTCGGATCGTCTGGCTGAACTAGGAACGGACTGAGGCCGCGCAACAGCCGGAAACCGGGCCTATTGTCCGCCGCGGCGGACAGACTGGGCGGTGTTGACCGTGTGGATGGCCCGCAGGAGCTTCGCCGGGAAGTAGACCGAGAAGAACACCACCATGGGTGCCTTGAGGGCCATTTTCTTGACGTTGTGCGCCTTGTACGTGCGGTCGAAGCGGGTCACGTAGTACCGGTAGTCCCGCGGTGAATCCTCGAGCCGGCGGGCGGACATCCCGGACACCATCTGGGGCCAGTACTGGACCTTGAGTTCGTGGTCGGCGAGGTGCAGGGACAGGTCGATGTCCTCGTGCATTTCGTCCTTCTCGTCCCGGCAGGTTTCGTCCCGGATGGTTTCCCATGCCGTAGCCCGCAGGGCCATGTTGGAGCCGAACAGGAAGTGGTACTGGTGCTTGGCGAGCTTGAGCATCAGCTGACGCATCTTGTCGTCTGCCTTGAGCCCGAACCGCCGCATCGGCATGTCGTAGTAGACCACGGGTCCGGTGGCTGCCTGGACTGACGGATCAAAAAAGGCGTTCTGGACCTGCTCCACCCAGTCCGGCTCGACAACGGAGTCGGCGTCAATGCGACCCAGGACGTCGCCGGTGGCATGGTTTAGGCCAAAATTTCGGGTGGGAATCAGGCCCTGGTCCCGGTCCTGGCTGAGCAGGATGATGGGACTTTCCGGATACTCCAGCTGCATCTGCGCCACGATGGTGGCGGTGCGGTCAGTGGAGAGGTTGTCCACCACGATGATTTCGTGGGCCGGCACCGACTGGTACACCGCAGCGATGAGACACTGCCGGATGACACTTTCCTCGTTGTAAGCCGGGATGACAATGGACACGAGCGGCAGCTGTGCTGCGTCGTTCAAGGCATCCCCAGGGGATTTATCGGCTGACATCAGTTCAAATTTAGCACCGATCAGGGTTCGTCCCGCCAGCGACTGGGTCCAGCCCGGACAAACACTGGGAAAACACTGAAGGGGCCCCGCACCAGGCGGAGCCCCTTCAGTGGGCGCCGCGAGGGCGCCGGAAGTGCTAGTTGCTGCTCTTGTCCGCGGAACCGTTCATGTTGGCCGCAATGTTCTTGATGGCGGTCTTGGCATCGGTGGACGCCTTAGCTGCTGCGTCTGCCGATTCATCGGCGACGTGCTTGGCCTTCTCGGCCGCGTCCTCGGCGTCCTCGGCAACATCCTCTGCCTGGCCGGCCACGGCGTCAGCGGCTGGACCGGTGGCGGCCGCAGCCTTGCTGGCTGCGTCCCCGGCCGTGTCCTTGGCGTCGTTCACGCTGATGGCAGGCACCGGCGCCGGAGTAGGGGTGACCGGAGAAGGGGTCTTCCACGGGTCTTCCACGGGCTTGGAGGCCTTCCAGGCGGCGACGCCGGCGGCGACGGCTGCGGCGATGATGCCGAACACCAGCCAGCCGCGCTTCTTGGGCTTCTGCGGCTGGGCGATCTGGACCCCTACGGCCTTACCGGCTTCGTGCGCGGCGGCCTTGAGCTGCGTGCCGGCCGTCTGGGCCTGCTCCTGGAGGGAATGCACGACGCCGGAATCGGCAAGCCGTTGGGCGACGGCGTCCACGTGGGACGGCGCGCTTTCCAAGGTGCGGTGCACGGCGTCGGACGCGTGGCCGATCTGGTCCGAAAGGCGCGGCAGGTATTCCACCACCACACGGTCCCGGGCGTTCTGGATAACGGGAGTGGCCTTGTCCAGCGCTTCGTACAGGCGCGGAGTGGCGACCTCAACGGCGTCGTGGATTTTCGGGGCGAGCTGGGCGAGCCCCTCCTGGATGCGCGGCGTCACTGTTGCGACGCCGTCGGCAAGGTTGTGGGCCGCGGTCTTGAGCCCCTCCTGGATTTTGGGAGATGCGGTGTCCAGGCCATGCTGCAGGCGGGGAACTGCCCAATCCACTGCTGCTTCCACGCGGGGGGATGCCCAGTCCTTGGCGCTCTCAACTGCGCTGTTGACTGACTGTTCAAGGTCACGGGCAATACGATCCGATTTCTTCACAACTACCTCCCGATTAATGTGACGGTTCTGTTGTTAGCCTACGTGCCTTGACCTGCACGGGCTATTCTTCCCGCGGATTTACACCTGATTTCACCCAGCGCGGAACTGCCCGTCCAGCCCCTTCCACGTTGACCTGCCGTGAAAGAATAGGCGGCATGACTGCAATCGCAACTGCAAAAGCAACCATCCACACGAGCCTCGGCGACATCGTCGTTAATCTCTTCGGCAACCATGCGCCGAAGACGGTCAAGAACTTCGTTGGCCTGGCCACCGGGGAGCAGGCCTGGACCCACCCGGAGACCGGTGAGGACAAGACGGGCACGCCGCTGTATGACGGCACCATCTTCCACCGCATCATCAAGGACTTCATGATCCAGGCCGGCGATCCGCTGGGCCGCGGCGTGGGCGGACCCGGCTACAAGTTCGACGACGAAATCCACCCCGAACTCAGCTTCAACGCCCCCTACAAACTGGCCATGGCCAACGCCGGCATCCAGGCGGGCAAGGGCACCAACGGTTCGCAGTTCTTCATCACCACCATCCCCACCGACTGGCTTCAGGGCAAGCACAGCATCTTCGGCGAGGTTGCTGACGAGGACTCCAAGAAGGTCGTCGACGCCATCGAGGGCGTCCGCACCGGAATGGGCGACCGCCCGGTTGAGGACGTCACCATCAACAGCATCGACATCGAGCAGCTCTAACCCATCACATGAGCTACGGAATTCCGGCGGCCGAGCCGTCCGCGCAGGTTCCGGTGTGCCCCAGGCACCCGGACCGGCCCTCCTATGTGCGCTGCCAGCGCTGCGGCCGCCCAGCGTGCCCGGACTGCCAGCGGGCGGCCGCCGTCGGATTCCAGTGTGTTGACTGCGTCAACGAAACAAAGCGCACGACGCCGGCGGTCAAGACTGTCTACGGCGGCGCCGTGGCAACCGGCAAACCCATAGTGACGTTTGGAATCATCGCCCTGTGCGCGGCGATGTACGTTCTGCAATGGGTGGTCCCCGGTGAGTGGATCTACCAGAACCTGGCGTTCGCGAATGTTTTTGCCACTCCCGAATTCGGTGAGTTCGAACCGTGGCGGATGCTGACGGCGGCGTTCCTGCACTCCCAGGGATTCATCCTCCACATTGTGCTGAACATGTACATGCTGTGGATTTTCGGCCAGGCACTCGAACCGCTTCTGGGCCGGGTCCGCTTCCTGGCGTTGTATCTCATCTCTGCCATCGGAGGGTCTGTCGGCTATCTCTTGCTGACCCCCGGCTACGTGCCCGGCGTGCCTCTTGCCGGAGTGGTGGGTGCCTCGGGGGCGATCTTTGGACTCTTCGGGGCGATGCTGCTGGTACAGCGACACCGCGGCGGGGATACGCGGCAGCTGTGGATCCTGATCGCCATCAACGGCGTGATCGGATTTGTGGTCCCCCAGATCGCCTGGCAGGCCCACCTGGGCGGGCTCGTCACAGGAGCCCTGTGCGCTGCCGTCATTGCGTACGCACCCCGGGGCCCGCGGCAGCCCCTGCTGCACGCCGCCGGACTGGCCGGAGTGGTTCTCCTGCTGGCCCTGGCGAGCTGGCTCCGCGTCACGGCCGGTTGACCGTCCGGGTCCTCAGGCCCAGCTCCAACAGACCACTTAGACCCCGGTGTCCCAACGGACACCGGGGTCTTTTCTGTGCCTGGTGAGGCCTCCGCATCGCGCTGCCCGTTCACTTGCTGCGTGCGTCCCGGCGTGCGAGCAGCCGGTGGTCCGCGTCAGGCCACGACGACGGCGCCGAAGTTATCCACAGGGGTTATCCACACTGTTGGTAACTTACATGGGTGTAGTTCAGGATTTCGATGTGGCCCTGCTCCCGGGTGTCCGCCATTTTGCCGGATTGGATCATCCGGTTGTCCACAATTGTGGAAAACACCTGGGGATGCGCCTGTGGTTAAGTGGAAAAACACGCCATTTGAGCCCGACCTGTGGATATCCTGGCCATTTTCCGCGCCGGGGGCCCATACGAGGGGATCCGGCCTGCCCGTATCAACAGGGTTATTCACAGTGTTAACAACTTACAGACATGTAGTTAACCATCAGTGTTTCCCCGACTGGGGCAGCTGAGGGGTCCGCTCGGGCCGTCCTGTGGATTGTTGTCCACAACTGTGGATAACTTGTGGGTAGTCCAGTGTTAGTAAGTGGATAACACGGTGTGTGCGAGGGTGTTCCTACGCAGCATCGGACCCAGCAAGCTTCCAGCCAGGAGGACCGCCTTGAGCGCCACCGCAACAACCCAGCACATCTACCTCGACAAGCAGCACCCCGCGGTATGGCGCGCTCTCAACGGTCTGGGGCTGAAAGTGCGCGAAGCCGCCGACGCGGCCGGGATTGACCGCAAGACCATAGAGCTGCTCAACGTGCGGATCTCCCAGATCAACGGCTGTGCCTATTGCCTCGACATGCATGTACGGGACGCCATGGAGGCCGGGGAGAGCCAGCAGCGGCTTGCTGTCCTGCCGGCGTGGCGGGAGACAGCCCTGTTCACGGACAAGGAGCGGGCTGCCCTTGCCCTGGCAGAATGCATCACCGAACTGCCGGACCACCGGACAACCGAGCTTGAGGAAGGATATGCGCGTCAGCACCTCAGCGCCGATGAATTTTCGGCGGTCAGCTGGCTGGTGATCACCATGAATGCCTTTAACCGGGTGTCCATCACCAGCCACCATCCGGTCCGCCGGGATCGCTGACTGGGCCCAGAGCCGGTAACGGACCACGCAGGACACGGGTAGGGCAACTGAGATTGCCCCGGGCCTTTAGCGGACTCCCGGGTGTGCCTCCGGGTGGTGACACCAAGGATCGCCGTGGTCGGGTCAGTGTGTATTATCCACAGCCAATCCACACTGTTAGTAACTGTCAGTCCGAGCGCTTTGGATCCGGTCCCGTGCGCCATGGCCTGCACGGGCGGCTTTCGGTTCCGGCGCCGGGAAAGTTATACACATTGTGGATAACTTTCCCAACAGCTGTGGACAACAGGCGCCGGCGGGGCATCCGGTCAGCGCCCCGCGGAGCGGCAGGTCAGCCGGTCCAGACGCCTGAGGATCCGCGCCGGTGGCTGTCCAGAAGATGGGTGTCCACCATTCCGATGGCTTCCATCAGCGCGAACATGGTGGTGGGGCCAACGAACGAGAATCCCTGCGTCCGCAGCGCCTTGGAGAGCGCCACCGATTCCGGTGACTGCGTGGGGATCTCCGCGTGCGTGACCGGCTGGGGAGTGGCCCGGGGCTGGAACTGCCACACGAAGTCAACCAGGCCTTCCCGCTCGCGCAGCGCGATGGTGGCCCGGGCATTGGTGATGGCGGCACGGATCTTGAGCCGGTTGCGGATGATGCCGGGATCCTGGAGCAGGCGCTCAACATCCGCTTCCGTAAAAGCGGCAACTGCGTCCGGCTGGAAGTCGAGGAAAGCCTGACGGAAGGCGGGGCGCTTCCGGAGGATCGTTGCCCACGAGAGACCTGCCTGGAAGCCCTCAAGGCAGATGCGCTCGTACAGGCCTTGTTCGTCCCGGACGGGCAGGCCCCATTCGGAGTCGTAGTACTCGCGCAACAGCGGATCCGCGGCGGCCCACGGCGGACGGGCGAGGCCGTCGTCGCCCAGGACAGTTCCGTCCACACCCTCGTTTAGGGGCTGGGCGGCGGCAGCGGGAGTCATGCGGGTCCTGCGGTCAGGTCAGGAACGCCAGCGCGTGGTCATCAGGAAGCCGATGATGGCAATGCCGAAGCCGGCCACGATGTTCCACGACTCCCAGGCCTGGACAGGAAACCGGCCCTCGCTGATGTAGAACGTGATGATCCAGAAGAGCCCGATGATCATCAGGCCGAACATCACCGGCTTGAACCAAACAGCGTTGGGCTTATACGCCTGCGCCCCGGAAGCGGGCTGCGCGGCGGTGGAAGTCTTCTTGCGAGGCTTTGACTCGGGCACGGGCTCTCCTTGGCGGACTGGAGCAAGCTCGGCGCCGCGGGCTTGATATCCTGCAAGAAGGAAGTTGCCAGCGGTCTGCGCGATCTTGGTCAAATCTGGATTCTTACTAGCAGTCAATTCTAGCCGTAGTTCAGGGCATTCAAACGCCCATCGCGGCCACCCCGGAGGAGAACGCGTGGTAGTGCAGGAGAAGGCGAGGCGCGCCGCTACGCGGCCCGCCCGTGCGGCGCCCGTCCGCGCTTCCCTTCTGCGTGGCACAGTGCAGGTGCTCGGCGAGCTGCTCATCACGGCCGGCATTATCCTCCTGCTCTTTGTGGGCTGGCAGCTGTGGTGGACCAACATCGAATCCGACGCCAAGCAGAGTGCCGTCATCAAGGAGTTCGCCCAAGGGCTGGGCGGCGCGGTGCCTGCAAGCCCGGAACCGGATCCATCGGCAGCGCCCGTGGATTACGGCACCCCGGCCGTTGCCGCGGCACCAGGCCATGCCGGCACCATCGGCATCATGTATATCCCCCGCTTTGGCCCCAACTACACCCGGCCCATCGTGCAGGGAACCACCGGGGATGTCCTGGATACGCTGGGGCTTGGCCATTACGCCAACACCGCCATGCCCGGCGCCGTCGGTAACTTCGCGGTGGCCGGCCACCGGCAGACGCACGGTGCCGTCCTGGACAATATCCACACCCTTGTCCCGGGGGACAAAATCTACGTCCAGACCAAGGACGGCTACTACATCTATGTCTTCCGCAACAACCAGATTGTGATGCCGTCCCGGACCGATGTCCTGGAACCGGTCCCCACCCGACCCGGCGCCACTCCCACCGAAAGCTTCCTCACCATGACCAGTTGCAATCCGCGCTTCGGCGCCGAGGAACGCATCATCGCGTACGCGCTGCTGGACAGCTGGCAGCCTGCCTCGGCGGGCCCGCCGGCCGAGATCGCCGCCCAGGTGGCCGCAGCCGTGGGAGGAAACTGAGTATGTACGGCTGGATTTTCCGCCACCTGCCCGGCCCCCTCTGGCTGCGGATCCTCACGTCGCTGGTGCTCGTCGCCGGCGCACTGATCCTGATGGTTCAGTTCCTGTTCCCATGGATGTCCGGGTTCACCGCATTCACCGACTCAACGATTGGTTCTGCAAGCCAGCCATGACCACAACCAAAATCCTGGTCGTAGACAACTACGACAGCTTCGTTTACACCTTGGTGGGCTACCTCCAGGAACTCGGCGCCGAGACCACCGTTGTCCGCAACGACGACGTGACCCTCGCTGAGGCCATCGAGATGGCACAAACGCGCGACGGCGTCCTCATCTCACCCGGTCCGGGAAACCCCGCCGAGGCGGGCGTGTGCATTGAGCTGATCAAGTGGTGCGGGGCGAACAACAAGCCGATGTTCGGTGTGTGCCTGGGCCATCAGGCCCTGGCCGAAGCCTATGGCGGCACGGTGACCCACGCGCCGGAGCTGATGCACGGCAAGACCTCGCTGGTGGAGCACAACGGCACCAGCGTCTTCGCCGGGCTCCCCTCCCCCGTGACAGCGACGCGCTACCACTCGCTGGCAGCGGTAAGGGACACCATCCCCGACGTCCTGGAGATCACGGCCGAGACCGCGACCGGCGTCGTGATGGGCCTGCAGCACCGCACTGCACCGCTGTGCGGGGTGCAGTTCCACCCGGAGTCGGTCCTGACCGAAGGCGGCTACCAGATGCTGGGCAACTGGCTCGAGTCCCTGGGAATGGCGGGAGCCGCCGCCCGTGCCGCCACGCTGAGCCCGCTCATCCAGCACTGACCGGCACACACGAACAACGCGGGGTCACTTCGCGCCCATGTTCCTCTTCGGGATGGGCGCGAAGTGACCCCGCGTTGCTTTAAGGAGCGGGTGGAGGCTTAGCCCTTTTTAGTGGGTGTGGCCGTGGCCGTTGGTGTGGGCGGCGGGGCCGGTGCCTTGGCCACCACAATATTGATCGTCTTGCCCTGATCGACGGCGGCGTTCACCGGGTCGCTTTGATCCGTGACCCGGCCCGCCTCCACCTCGGAGTTCTCCACTTCCTGGACGTTGGGGACCAGGCCCAGTTCCTTCAGCGCCGTTTCCGCCTCGGCACGCGTGCGGCCGCGCAGTTCAGGCATGGACACCTTGCCGGTGGAAATCACGATCTCCACCGTGGTGCCCACACCCACCAGCTGGCCCGGCGCCGGACTGGTGGTAATCACCCTGCCGCCGGGAACGGTGGCGCTGTTGGCTGTGGTGGTGGAAGGGGCTCCCACGAGTCCTGCCTGGCGCAGGATGTCCCGCGCCGCGGCTTCTGTCTGGCCCGGAAGGTTCTCCGGAATCTTGACGGCGCTTGGGCCTTCAGAGATATTCAGGATCACCTCCGCATTGGGGTCAAGCGAGGTTCCGGCCACCGGGTCAGTGCCGATGGCCGTCCCGCTGGGTATGGTCTCGTGCTTGTTCCGTTTGATCTGCGGCCGCAGGTTGGCACCATAAAGTTCCTGCAGGGCCGCCGACTCCGTCAGGGACGCGACCGCCGGGACCGCCACCTTGGGCGGCGCTGGAGCTGGCTGGTTCACGACGTTGTACAGCCAGAGACCGCCGCCGCCAAGAACCAGGAGGGTGAAGATCACCAGGGTGGCAACCCACGTACGACGACGGGACTTCTGCCGGGCGGTCCGCTCACGTTCCGGCGCGAAGCCCAAGGGCAGTTCATCGATATCCGACTGTCCCCGGGTGGCAGCAGCCATGACCGGTACGCCGTCAGTCCGGGTGTCGTCCGCGTTGCGCGGCCGGCCGGTGGGGGCATCGTCCAGGAAGCCGGCTCCGGTGAGCCCGAACGCCTCTGTCACGGGCGGGCGTTCCGGCGTCGGGACGTGGTCGTTGGGATCGGTGGGGGCTTCGGTTGCGGCCAGCGCGGGCACGGACACGCCCGCCCGGGCGGCGCGCAGCGCACGCCGGAAGGCGGCCGCGTCCTGGAAACGGTCCGCCCGGTTCTTCTGCAGAGCCTTGGCCAGGACACTGTCCAGGGCCGCCGAAACCTCCGGGTTCACGCTGCTTGCGGGCTCCGGGATTTCCCTGACGTGCTGGTACGCCACGGACACGGGGCTGTCACCAATAAAGGGCGGGCGGGCGGTGAGCATTTCGTACAGCAGGCACGCTGCGGAGTAGAGGTCGCTGCGCGCATCCACTGTTTCGCCCCGGGCTTGCTCGGGCGAGAGGTACTGGGCAGTGCCCACCACGGCCTGGGTCTGCGTCATGGTGGCGGATGAATCGGCGATGGCCCGGGCAATCCCGAAGTCCATGACCTTCACGGAATTGGAGCCTTCGCAGTACATCACGTTGGCAGGTTTGATGTCCCGGTGGACGATGCCCGCCTTGTGGCTGTATTCAAGGGCAGAAAGCACACCCAGGCAGAAGTCGATGGCCTGGTCAATGCTGACTTCCTTGGCCCGGATCAGGTCGCGGATGGTCCGGCCCTCAACAAACTCCATCACGATGTAGGGCACCCGGACACTGTCCTCCGAGCCATCCGGAACCGTATGTTCGCCCGTGTCGTAAATGGCGACGATGGACGGGTGGTTCAGCGCCGCCACGGACTGCGCTTCCCGTTTGAAGCGCGCCTGGAACTGCGGATCACGGGCCATATCCGGGCGGAGAAGCTTGATAGCAACGGTCCGGCCAAGCCGGGTATCCACTCCACGGTGGACATCCGCCATCCCCCCGCGGCCGATGATTCCGCCGAGTTCGTAGCGGCCGCTGAGGACACGCTGGTTATCCACCGGGAGGCTGTCCTCCCGGTGGAGCGGGGTGCGGGCCGAATCACTCACTGTCAGTTCCGACCGCTACGGCGCGCAGGTAGGAGGCAATCCCGGCAGCTGGCCAGGGTTGCATTTGGGGAGGGTGGACGTTGGCTCAGCAGAGGCGGCCGGCGAAGACGGCGGAGCGGTCGGCATGCTGGCCGGGACCGGGACGGCGTAGGTCACAGTCACTTCAGCCCCCTTGGGCACGGTGCCCGTGGGGTTGACCTGCAACACCGTTCCGGCGGCGGAGGTACTCTGCTGCGGGATGACCCGGACGGACAGGCCCATGGTTTCCAGCGTCCCCTGGACCTGACGGTAGTCCTTCCCGAGGTAGGCCGCCGAAATGATGTCCACCGTGGTGGGGGTGGGCGTCGGCGTGGGCGCGTCGGTGGTCCGGGTGGGGGTAGGCGTAGCGGACGCCGAGGTTTTTGACGGGCTGGGGCTGGTGGACGGCGGGTTGCTGGACGCAGAGTTGGTGACGGTGCCGGACGGGTTAAAAATCCCTTGCTGCGTCAGAAAGAAGCCCACCAGCGCGAACAGGACCAGCACGATTAAGGCGACCAGTGGCCAAGTCCAGGGGCTCCGGCCGCGACGCGCGGGCTCGTCCTCCGGTTCGTCGTCGTACTTCTCTTCCTCCTGCACCCAGCTGCGCTCCGCGGCCAGGGCGTCCGCGCGCGAAAGCGTGCTCCCGGCTCCCGCGGCCGCGGCGCCGACTGCAGCGCCGCCGGCAGCGGCACCCAGCACGGGCAGGGCGGACGTCGACGTCGTGTTGCTGTCCTTCTGGGCGATGACGCCGGTGGGTGCCGTGGCAATGTCTACCGGCGCAGTAATGGGGCCCGTGGTTGCCTCGAAGAGCAGCATGCCGGGAACCGCTGCGTGCGCGGCGTCAATATCGCCGTTGCGGATGGCCTCGGCGGCTTCGGACAGCTTGATGGCGTTGGCCGGGCGGTTCTTGGGGTCTTTGGCCAGCATGGACATCAGCAGCGCGCGGACCGGTTTGGGGAGAGTCTCCGGAAGCGGCGGCGGGGCGTCGTTGACCTGGGCGAGGGCAATGGCGATCTGGGATTCGCCGGAGAAGGGCCGGTGCCCGGTGAGGCACTCGTAACCGATCACGCCGAGTGAGTAGATGTCCGAGGCGCCGGTAGCGGTCTGGCCGGTGGCCTGCTCGGGGGCGAGGTACTGGGCGGTGCCCATTACCTGGCCTGTCTGTGTCAGCGGGACCTGGTCGGCCAGGCGGGCGATGCCGAAGTCGGTGACCTTGACCCGGCCGTCGGGTGTGATCAGCAGGTTGCCCGGCTTGATGTCGCGGTGGACCAGCCCCTGGGCGTGGGCGACGGAAAGGGCACGGGCGGTCTGCGCCATCATGGACAGCGTCCGGTCCGGGGACAATACCTGCTCGTGCTCGATGATGCTGCTCAGCGGCTGGCCAGGGACAAGCTCCATGACCAGGTAGGCGGAGCCATCCTCCTCGCCGTAGTCAAAGACATTGGCGATGCCCACGTGGTTCAACAGGGCGGTGTGGCGTGCCTCGGCACGGAACCTCTGGAGGAAACCGGGGTCACCGGTGTATTCCTCCTTCAGTACCTTGATGGCGACAATTCGGCCCAGGACCTGGTCCTTGGCCTTCCAGACCTCTCCCATCCCGCCGATCGCAATCCGCGTGGTCAGCTGGAATCTGCCGCCGAGGGTGATTCCCGTTGTAGGCCTCACTTATTCAACACCGCCTCAAAAATCTTCTTCGCGTTCGGACTGGTTAGCTGTGCGCCGGTGGTGATGTCTACGCCTTCCATGACGATGGTGACACTCACCTCCGGGTTGTTCGCCGGGGCAAACCCGGTGAACCATGAGTTGTTCAGGCCGTTGCCCAGTTCAGCGGTTCCGGTCTTCCCGGCCACTTGGACACCGGGGACGGCCGCCCCGCGGGCGATGCCCTGGCTCACCGCACTGGTCATCCATTCGGTGATCTGGCGGGCAATTTCCGGGGTGGTGGACGTCCGGAGTGCTTCAGGCTGGGGCTCGTCAATGACCCTGAGGTCCGGGGACCGCACGGTCTTGACGAGGCTGGGGCTCATCTGGACGCCGTTGTTGGCGATGGCCGCGGTCATCAGGGCGATTTGCAGCGGAGTGGCGCGCACGTCCTTCTGGCCGATGGCGGACTGGGCCAGGCCCGGCCCGTCCAGGTCATCGGGGAAGCCGCCGCCTTTGGCGTAGGCGAGCTTGAGCTGGTCGCCCAGATCCTCGCCGAAGCCGAATTTTGCGGCCTGCTCGGCGATGGCGTCGCGGCCCAGGTCGAGGGCAATGCTGGCGAACGGCGTATTGCAGGATTGCTGCAGGGCGAAGGCAAAGCTGGCCTTGTCCTGGGTGTAGCAGTTGCCTCCGGCGTAGTTCGGCAGTTTGTACTGGATCCCAGGGAAGGGCATCTCGGCCGGGTTGGGGAGCACGCTGTCCTTGTTGTACTTCCCGGAGGCGAGGGCCGCCGCGGTATCCACCAGCTTGAAGACTGATCCCGGAGCGAGCAACTCGCCCGTGGGTCCGCTGACATTCTGGTTCAGGTTGATGCCGGGTACCTTGACCAGCTCATTGATGTTGGTGGTTTCGGCGGTGGGGTCCTGGGTGGCGATCAGGTTGGGGTCATAGGACGGCTTGGACACCATGGCCAGGATGGCGCCGGTCTTCGGGCTGGTGACCACAATGGATCCCCGTTGGCCGTCCGGGATGAGGTCGTAGGCGAGCTTCTGGATGGCGGGATCGATGGTGAGTTCCGCCGAGGCGCCCTTCGGCTGGTTGCCCAGGAAGAGCTGGCCGATCCGGTCGAAGAACTGCTGGTCGGAGCTGCCGGCCAACTGGGCGTTCATGGCAACTTCCAGGCCGGTGGCACCGTAGTTCTTCGAGAAGTAGCCAGTGATGCCTGCATAGAGTGCCGGCTGTGCGTAGGTCCGCTGGAACTGGCAGACCTCGGACGTGCCTTCCACCGATTCGGCCACGGGGTCCCCGCCCACGATGATGGCGCCGCGGTCGTTGCAGTAATTCTGCAGAATGGCGCGCTGGTTCAGGGGGTTGCCCTTGAGGTCATCGGCACCCACCACCTGGACGAAGCTGATGGCGCCGAAGATCAAGGCAAACATGGCGATCGCTGCCACCCAGGAATTACGGATTGCTTGGTTCACGCTTGTTTCACCGCCTCGGTGGGAGTATCAATTCCTGCAGGTTCCGCGGCGCCGCCGGGAGGAAGTGGTGTGGTGTCCACCGGTCCCCGCGCCGTATGGGAGATCAGCAGGAGCAGGCCAACGATGATCCAGTTGGCCAGCAGCGATGAGCCGCCGGCGGCAAGGAACGGCGTGGTCAAGCCGGTCAGCGGGATCAGTCGTGTGACTCCGCCGATCACCACGAAGCACTGAAGGGCGATGGCGAAGGAAAGTCCGCAGGCCAGAAGTTTCCCAAAGGCATCCCGGGTGCCCAGCGCCGCCCGGAACCCTCGCGTGAACAGCATGACGTACATCAGCACTACGGCGAACAGTCCGATCAGGCCCAGCTCCTCGCCGATGGACGCGATGATCATGTCGCTGTTGGCGAAGGGGACCAGATCCGGCCGGCCCTGGCCCAGGCCGGTACCCACCAGGCCGCCGTTGGCCATGCCGAAGAGTCCCTCGATGACCTGCCGGCTGCCGGTCTCGTAAACTTCCGGGCTGAAGGCGTTCAGCCAGCCGTAGATGCGGACTTCGACATGGGAAAACACCTGGGCTGCCACGAAGCCGCCGCCCAGGATGAGGCCCAAGCCGATGACCACCCAGCTGATACGGCTGGTGGCGACGTAGATCATCACGATGAACAGGCCGAAGAACAGCACGGAAGACCCGAGGTCGCGCTGGAAGATCAACACGCCGATGCTCACCAGCCAGGCGGTGATCATGGGCCCCATGTCCTTGAACCGGGGGAACTGCAGCGGGCCGATCTTGCGGCCGGCCAGGAGAATGAGGTCGCGGTTGGAGGAAAGATAACCGGCGAAGAATATAGCCAGCGTGATCTTGGCGATCTCACCCGGCTGGAACGTCATGGGACCCATCCGGATCCAGACCCGGGCGCCCAGGATTTCGCCGGCCGAGATGCCGGGCACCAGCGGAAGAATCAGCAGGAGCGCGCTCACAGCCAGCGAGATGTAAGTGAAGCGGCGGAGCACCCTGTGGTCCTTGAGGAACCAGATCACGCCAATGGCCACTGCCATGGCGATCAGGGTCCAGCGCAGCTGGTTGTTGCCGGTGTCCTCCCCGGGGGCGTCAAGGCGGTGGATCATGGCAAGACCCAGACCATTGAGTGCAACCACCAAGGGAAGTATTACCGGATCGGCATATTTTGCCCGAACCCGCAGGACCACGTGGAAGACCAGGGCGGCCACCGCGAGGAGGCTGGACTGGAACCAGAAATCGGAGTCGAACGCCTTCGCCTGGTCAACGCCCACCAGCATGTTGGCGCCGATGCCCACAGACAGGGCGAGGATGAGCAGCAACAGTTCCACGTTGCGCCGGGGCTTGGGGATGGTGCTGAGCTGGCTCACTGGCCCTCCTCACAGACGGTAGTGGGGGTGGGTGAGGCGGCCGGGGCAGGTGGTGCTGCCGCCGGAGCGGCTGGGTCCGGCGATGGGGCAGGCGCGGTGGGTGTTTCAGCGGGCGCCGTTGCTGGCGCCGGAGTGGGCGATGGCGTCAGGCACTCACCCGGCGGAGCAATGGTGCCGGTGCCTTCGAGGTTCTTCACGATCCGCTGGGCGTCGTAGAGGTCACGCGCGGGCACTGTCTGCCGGACGCGCTGCTGGGAGAACTGGGGCAAGGAATCCATCCGGATCTCTGTAACGGCTTCGAGGGTTGAAAGCTGGATGGGACCAAGCCGCTGGGACACACCATTGAAGATGGCCACGCGGGAATCGTGTTCCCCGATGTAGTAGCGGGTCTGGGTCCAGGCATAGCCGAGCCAGAGGCCCAGTGTCAGGACCACCAGCACGGACGCGGCGATGGACATGGTGACCCAGCGGCGGGGTTTGGGCCGTCCCAGGACGTCATCTACCTCAGCAACCGGGGCGTCGGCCTTGTGCGTCAGAACGGTGGCGGCCCGCCGGGCCACGGTGCGGCCGGCGATGGTGGGAATGGAGCCGGACTCGGCAGCAGTGGCCGCAGCACCGACGAGTTCGTGCGGGCGCGATGCGAGTTCCTGCCGCAGCACTTCGGCCGAAAGGTGCTCGCCGAGATGGGGGTCGGTGGAGGGCGGCGGTTCCGCGGCAGCTGGCTTTTCGGCTTTGTCGGCGGCGGGCTTTTTGTCGTCGGCCTCGGTGTCCGGTGAAGCGCTGGCGGCGTCGCCGGCCGCGGCGAGGGCTTCGGTGAGCAGCTGCGAAGGAATGATGTCGACGGCGGCGGTACTGACGTCGTCGGACGTTTCCTCGGTGATTTCCACCATGACCACGGTGACGTTGTCCGGTGAGCCGGCTTCCAGCGTCAGGTTGACCAGGGTTTCGACGCACTCACGCAGGTCTTTTGTCTCGCGGACGGTCCGCTCCACCACGTGTCCTGCCACATAGTTGAGCCCGTCCGAGCACAGCAACCAGCGCTCCCCGGGTTTGACGTCCAGGGTGTCCAGATCCAGCTCGGGGCTGGCATCGACGTCGCCCAGGACGCGCATAAGGACGTTTTTGTGCGGGTGGGTTTCGGCCTCTTCGGGCCGGAGCCGGCCCTCATCGATCAGCCGCTGGACGAACGTGTGGTCCACACTGACCTGTTCAAACACGCCATCACGCAGGCGGTACGCCCGGGAGTCGCCGATATGCGCGAAGTGCAGCTTGCCCTGGGCGAGCAGCAGGGATGTGACGGTGGTGCCCATGCCGGCGAGCTTGGGGTTGATGTGCACCAGCTCGGATAGCAGGGAGTTGGCCGTCTGGATCTCGTCGGCGAGGACCGTGCCGGCGTCTCCGTCGTAGTCGCCATGATCGAGGTGCAGCATGTCCAGCACGGTCGCGGCGGAGGCAACATCGCCGCCAGCGTGGCCGCCCATGCCGTCCGCGACCACTGCCAAATGGCGGCCGACGTACGCCGAGTCATCATTCTTGGCCCGGATGCGTCCCACATCCGAGCGCGCGGCGTAGCGCATGATGAGGGGCCGCTGGACGGGGGTGGCCCCGCCGGCGGGAATGTCAGCGGCCATGGCTACGGCCTCAATTCGATGACCGTCTTGCCGATCCTCACGGGTACACCAAGCTCAACGGGCAGAGCCCGGGTAAGTTGCTGGTCGGCCAGGTAGGTGCCGTTGGTGGAGCCAAGGTCCTCGATGAACCATCGACTGCCTTGCGGGAACAACCGCGCGTGGCGGCCGGAGGCGTAGTCGTCCTCAAGTACCAGTGTGGCTTCCTGAGCGCGGCCCAACAGGATGGGGCTGGCGGCCAGGGGGATGGTGGTTCCCTTGAGCGGGCCTTCGGTGACCACCAGTTGGTGGGCCTGCTGCTTGAGCGGCTGCGGCGGAGCCTCGGCCAGTCCCGGGTTTTTGCGGACCTGACGGGCGGTGGGGGTGCCGGCGGCGGCTTTGCGGCCCACCATCAGGTCCCTGCGCATGGCCGAAACGATGCTGAAGATGAGGACCCAGAGCAGGATCAGGAACCCAAACCGCAGGGCAGTGATGGTCAGGTCGCTCATGGGCGGCCCCCAGGGTTGGCGGGAAGCAGGCGGAAGATGATCTTTGTCCGTCCCATAGTGATGGTGGAGCCGTCGGTCAGTTCGGTGCTGCCTGCCAGTTTATGGCCGTTGACGTAGCTGCCGTTAGTGGAGCCGAGGTCCACAGCGCTGGTGACGCCGGTGGCGGTGCGGATCTCGAGGTGGCGGCGCGAGACGCCGGTGTCGTCAATCAGGATGTCGGCCTCGGAAGACCTTCCCAGGACGATGGAGGGGGCATTGAGGGAATAGCGCTGACCGTCGATGTCCAGGACGGGCTGCAGCCGTACGGGCGGGCGGCTGGGGGCTGCTGGCAGGTTGGGCCTGGCCGACGCGACTCCGGGGCCGGCCTTGGACTTCTCAGTGGAGGAGACGATCTCGAAGTTGCCAGCGCGAAGATCCTCGGACCGGCGGAAAGAGATCCGCACCGAGCCCTGCAGGGTGTAGCCCTGGCTCCGGACGTGGTTTATGACGACGTCGCAGAGTTCTTCGGCCAGCGGCGTGCCCCAGTCCTGAGCCCTCCTGAAGTCGTCGTCACTGAGTTGGACGTCGAAGACATTGGGGGCCAGTGTGCGGCCGGCGGCGATGGTGAGGGCTTTGTTGTCAACCTCGCGGCGGAGCCGGCTGGCGATTTCCACAGGTTCAACCTGGGCGCGCGAACCGGTGGAGAAGACACCGCGGACGGCTTTTTCGATGCCGCGCTCGACCTTGTCCAGCAATCCCATGGTCCTTCTCCTTTCCCCCCGGCTGAGGGGCAGTTTTCGTTCCGGAACTCAGCCAACAATGCAGTTCAGAACCCAGCGGCCTGCCTGGCAGTGGCAGGCACTACTACATCAGATACTACTGGGCAGGCCTGTGAATGACCTTAATCCACAACGGCCGGGCCCCCGGAAAAGTTCACTGGTGGTTCCCGGCTGGCCCCCTCCCGGTGGGGAATTTGACCCCTCCCGAGGCTCAATTGGTGTTTTGCCGCCGATGTCCGTTATGCTTGATCTCGCTGCTTTTACAAGGTTGCGGATCCGGGAAACCGGCCGTAATTCATGGAAAAGAAGTTGCGCGCGAGTGGCGGAACGGCAGACGCGCTGGCTTCAGGTGCCAGTGTCCGAAAGGGCGTGGGGGTTCAAATCCCCCCTCGCGCACGCAATCAAGGGAACCCCGGTCTTCGGACCGGGGTTCCCTTCTTTAACGCTGGGGCGGTCCTTAGCGCTGGGCCCAGAATCCGGCATTCCACGGCCGTAACCGTGGGTATAGCATGCGAACGACACCAGCTGTTCATGCTCCCGGAGGACTGCTCATGCTGACATTGGGCGCAATTGATATGGAATCGTTCATCGCGGATGTGCAGGATGAACGCGCCAAGGACCTGCTCTGGCGCGCAATAGACGGCAAGGGAGCGTTCCGGCGTTTCAGGAACACGCTCACAGAGTTCCCCGGGCTTGAGACCCGTTGGTTCTCTTTCCATGACCGAGCCATGCGGCGGCGCACCATAGAGTGGCTGGCGGAATCTGGTGTGGTGGAACAGGGTGAGGCTGAGAACGCCCTGGGCCTACTCCCGTAACGCCCCGAGGCCCGCAATTAGGGCCTCAAGCCCCAGGCTGAACGCCACGTCTGCAGGTTTCTCGTGCCCCTGCGCGGCCAAGCTCCGGACTGCACCCGTGAAGCTCGGCGTCGACTCCGCCATGCTGCCGGAATCGAAAATGTCGGCTGGGGCCGTGACGTCGTAGGCGGATCCGAAAATGAACGATTCCAGGGCCACGATGGCGGACACGATCCGCTCCTCCGGGAATCCGGCCGCCCGGAATCCTGCGCTGACGGTCTCATACATGGCGAGGGTCTGGGGCGCGTCAGTCACGGGAAGTACAGCGATGACGGGAATCAAGGGCGTGTGCTCCGCGAAGACGTCCCGGTAACTCCAGGCCCATTTCCGCACCGCGGACTCCCAGGGTTCCGCCGCGAATGGGGTCACGTCCACCAGTGCGGTCAAGTGGTCTTCCACGAGCAGGAGCACGTCCCGCTTGGATTCCACATGGTTATAAAGGGCCGACGGCGCCACTTGCAGTGAGCGGGCCAGTGCGGCCATGGTGAGACCGTCGTAGCCGTTCTTGCCGATGAGCCGCAGGGCCGCGGCTGTGATTCCCGCCTTGTCCAGGACAGCCGCGGCGGGCCGCCCCACGCGGCGCCGTGCCGCACCGGTTTTCGCCACGGGTTCGCGCTCCGTGGTACTTCGTGAAGCGGCTGGTGATGCCGGCATTGCTGGCCTTTCTGCGGGCAGTATCCCCAGCATTATTCCACCGGCCTCTTCCTCGGGGGCCGCGAAACAGCTATAGTTCTACTAAATGAATGGCATTCATTTAGTGGTTCGCGTCACTCGACCGGCCATAGAGAGGACATCATGCTGAATCTTGACCGTGACGTTGTGATCGTTGGCGCCGGACCCTCCGGGCTCACCGCTGCCCGCGAGCTGAGGAAGGCAGGCCTCAGCGTGGCAGTGCTGGAAGCACGGGACCGCGTGGGCGGACGGACCTGGACCGACACCATTGACGGGGCCATGCTGGAAATCGGCGGCCAGTGGGTCTCCCCGGATCAGACCGTACTGCTGGAGCTCCTGGACGAGCTCGGCCTGAAGACATACTCCCGCTACCGGGAGGGCGAGTCCGTCTACGTCGGCGCCGACGGCAAGAAAACCCGCTACACCGGTGATTCCTTCCCGGTGAGCGCAGCCACCGGGGCGGAAATGGACAAGCTGATCGGCATTCTGGACGGCCTCGCCGCGGAAATCGGCGCCACCGAGCCGTGGGCGCACCCCAAGGCCCGTGAACTGGACACCATCTCCTTCCACCACTGGCTGCGCCGGAACTCGAACGACGAGGAGGCCTGCAACAACATTGGACTGTTCATCGCCGGCGGCATGCTCACCAAGCCCGCACACGCGTTTTCGGCACTGCAGGCGGTCCTGATGGCAGCCTCCGCCGGGTCCTTCAGCCACCTCACCGACGAGGACTTCATCCTGGACAAGCGGGTCATCGGAGGGATGCAGCAGGTGTCCCTGCTGCAGGCAGCGGAACTGGGTGCCGACGTCGTACTTAACAGTCCGGTACGCACTGTCCGCTGGGAGGACGCCGGGGAAGGCGGGCACCGCGTCAGCGTTGTCTCGGAGCGCGCCACCGTGAATGCGCGTTTTGTGATCATGGCGGTGCCACCGAACCTTTACTCACGCGTCTCTTTTGATCCGCCGCTTCCGCGGCGGCAGCACCAGATGCACCAGCACCAGTCGCTGGGCCTGGTGATCAAGGTCCACGCCGTCTACCGCACGCCGTTCTGGCGTGAAGACGGACTCTCCGGAACGGGTTTTGGTGCCGGTTCGCTGGTCCAGGAGGTCTACGACAACACCAACCACGGTGATTCACGGGGAACCCTGGTGGGCTTTGTCTCGGATGAAAAGGCCGACGCCGTCTTCGAGCTGAGTGCCGAGGACCGCCGCCGCGCCATCCTGGAATCGATTGCCGGGTTCCTGGGGGACAAGGCCCTGGA
>NZ_JAKFFD010000059.1:0-10300 GCF_036675385.1 Pseudarthrobacter sp.
GCGCGGTGCCGGAAGTGGGGGTGGCCGTGAAGGAGGCAACGGGCGCCCGGTCGTAAAAGTGCCAGTACTGGCTGGTGGCGTTCACATCGGCGAGCACCAGCAGACCGCTGTTGGCCGTGCCCCGCGCCGCACTGTTGAGGTTCTGCTTCGTTGACGTCACGTTGTGGACATACTGGTCGGCGTCCACGATACGAGCCGTCTTCGCGGTGGTGAAGCTGATGTTGTCCAGCGGCGAGGACTTCTCGTAGATGGCGCCCCCGGAGTTACTGCAGACACCAGCGTTCGTCGTGCCATTCGGCTTCGGATAGGAAGCGAAGGTACGCAGTCTCTGCGTGCTCTCATCAATCAGGACGAGCACCCGGTTTGGGCACTCCGACACAGTCGCGATCGGGTGCGACGACCAGGTCGTGCCATTCAATGCCAACAGCTGGATCAGCGGTTGGGGCGCGGACGTGAACGACGTCTTGACAGCGGCGAAAACCCGATCACCCGAGGAGTCCAGCCACTTCAAGTTCATATGGTCATCGCTGCTGCCCTGCCCCGACACCGCCGCCACAGGTTCGCTCCAGTCTGTGTCCGACGCTCCATCGACGTGGTAGCTCCAGTACATGCCGTCCGTGGCGTCACCGACCTCCCGGCTCCACATCAGACCCATCTTGCCGGGTCCGAACGCGATCACAGCCGACGTGTCGTCCACAGACACGTTGCTCAACGACGCAGGATGCGGGAACGGCGTGCCCCATGTTGTGCCGTCCGTGCCAGTGACGTTCAGATAGATCTTGTTCCCCTGCTGCCACGTGGCCCACACCCGACCCGTCGAGTCCTTATCGATGGTCAGGGTCTCAACCTTGTAGTTGTTGATGTTTGTAGAGGACAGCAGCGAGTACGTCTTGGTACTCGAGTTGTAGCTGTAACTTCGCATCGTCGTCGGGAAGTTCGGCACAGCCGGCAGGTTGTCGGCGACGAACCGGTAGCTCGCCACATACAGCGTCGTCCCGTCCCACAACACGTCATGATGGGTGCCCGCCCGATTGTCCGTCGCCACGCCCGTATTGACCCACGAGCTCGTCGCGGCATTGAACCGGAAGATATGAAAATCCGAGCTGGCAGTGTCCCACAGGTTCCCCCACCAGAGCCCGTCGTTGAACCACAACGAACTCGTCGCCCGCTTCGTACCCGTCGGGGTCCCCGTCCCCGAATGCGACGGACCCTCAACCCCAACATCACCCTCAGCAGCCGACGCCGCAACCGGCACCACCACAACACTACCCAGCGCAAGCAGCAGCGTGATGAACGCGAGCAGGGTCTTTCTCATGATCTCTTCCCGGCGGATAGTGGATTCTTCGGTTGCCGCCGCTGTCACCGGCGACGGGCATCAGGTTCCATGAAATTCTTCTCCCTTCGGTTTTTGTCAGGCGTCGCGGCAGGCGTCTGGTCAGTGTATTCCCGGGTCAGGAGGCCAACCAGCGTAGTGAGGGGCTGCCGTGTACTCGTATTTCTCGCAGGCGCTACCCGTCTTTCAGCCCGGACTACCCGGCTTTACTACGGTGCGGAACGCGTACCGGCGTCTGTGTCCGACCCCGACGTTGGAACGAAGTTCCAGTCGAAGGACCCGTCGTCTCGGAGTGTCATCTGAAGGAACCCGTGGGTGTCGCTGAACCGCTTCACAATGTACGGCGGACGGCTAGTGAAGGGACGGAGACCGATACCTCCCGTGGAAACCTGGAACGCCGTCATCCCGTCATCGACGCACTGGTCAGCGTTGTTCACCGGACATGACCGTTCGTAGTTGTGTTGTGACCCTGACAGGGTCAGACGGACCCGGTGCTTCCACATCACGTCAATCCATGGCTTGTGGTCAGCGGCCCGCTCATGTTCGTTCGTGTTCGACGTGAAGTACGGTTCGTGATGAACTACCGCCAGGTGCTTACCCGCCGCCTTGGCAGTAGCGAGGTCGTTGTCCAGCCACGCCGTCAACGCCCGAGCCTGCGTGGGGTTGTACCGCCAGAGCGCGGACGACAGGAACGCGAAGTGCCAGTTCCCGAAGTCCTTCGAGTACGGTTCCCCGTTCCCGATGAACCCACGCTCCTGGTTGATCGCAGCCTTTTCCCGAGACCCCGGGCATTGGCCATTCATGAAGTTGTCGAGGTCTTCGTTGTGGCCGGGTTCCCAGTCGTGGCTGGGGGCGGACACCCAGTACAACTTGGGCATCGTGCCACCCCACAACGGCGTCCAGTAGTTCACGTAGTCATCGCAGTACGCCGTGTCGTACTGGAAGTCCCCGAGCCCTAGGAACGCGTCAATGTCGTTGTTCTGCACAAGCCGCGTGATCGCCGCACCGTTCCGACCGGACGGGCTATCAGGCGCATAGTTCTTGACGCCGTTCATGTCACCGACAGCAGCGATCCGGACACCAGGCGGCTCCGGAGCGCTGGCGCAACCCGCGGCAGATACCGCCAGGAGGGCTGCGGCGGTTGCGGCCACGCTCCGGAAGGATCTGAAACGAGTGAGCGCTGACTGCATCCGATAACCCTCAGATGTGTCGGTACCCGAGGTACTCGGTGACCTCGAGGACGGTGGTCTGCTCGGCGGACGGGTCGTGCGCGGGACTGGAAGACAATGCACCTTCGAACACCCCAGGGTCGAAAGCGAACATGCCCGGCGACTTGCCTGACCGCTGCCACCTCGTGTGGAAATCGGCCACGAAGGCCTCGATCCTGCCGCCTACCTCGTCCTGGGCCATGCGGCACATCCTACCGGCCCCACGGTGGCGCCCCTTGCTAAGCCGGACGAGCGTGCCGTGGGTCCGCCGTCGTCGTACAGGGGGTTCAGGTTCACGACGGACTGCACTACCTTTCTCCTATGGCCATGGGCAAGCAATGGTGCTCTGACCCCCTACAGGAATTTCTACTCAGAAGGAGTGGGATAGGTCATGAATCAACGATCCAAAATATTCTTTGCTCTCGTCGTCCTGTTGCTTGTTGTTGGCGGGGCGGCACTTTTTGTCTTCGACAACACAAAAAGGAGCAGGGCCGCGGAGTACGATCCGCAGATCAACCCGGCCGATTTCACCACCAAAATTACCAATCAATATTTCGCCCTCCCCGTCGGCAAAAAAATGACTTACGAAACGACCGAGCAAGGACGCGTCACTGAGAGGATTGAAATCGAAATCCTGCAGGAGACCAAGACCATAGAGGGCGTTGAGACGGCCATCTACCTGGACAAGGAATACAAGAACGGGCAGCTTGTAGAGGAAACCCGGGATTACCTGGCACAGCACAAGAACGGTGACGTGTGGTACTTCGGCGAGGACGTGAGCAACTATTGGAACGGGATGTTGCTGGACCACGCCGGCAGCTTTCTGCACGGAAAAGATGGCGCAAAAGCCGGCATCTGGATGAAGGCCGAGCAGCGCACCGGCGATTCCTATAGGCAGGAATTCTACGTTGGTCATGCAGAAGACATGCGGGACACCGTCGCCACCGGCGAGACCGTCTCCACGAAAGCCCGCACGTACACCGACTGCGTCAAGGTTTACGACTGGACGCCGCTTGAAAAGAATTCCCGTGAGCATAAGTATCACTGCCCCGAGGTCGGTGGCCTGGTCCTGACCGAGGACCTGCAGACCGGAAAACGGTCAGAACTCGTGAATGTTGTTCAGCCCTAGACTGGCTCAACCACCGACCAGTCCCGGGACTCCGTCCTGGATCGCGAAGGAGGCCTTCGTGCTGACGGGGGATCCCGGCGTCGTGACGTGGTCCAGGACCCGGAAGTCGGCGGTGAATGCGTCCTTGGTGATCTTGGTGTTCACGTAGCCGCGGTTGTCGTTGTAGAACTTCAGGTGCGGGTTCCAGGCCATGACGGGATCCACCGTTGAGCCGGTGCCGTTGCCGGTGGAGCTGATGGACGTGCAGACCAGTTCCGAGCCGACCACGGGGGAGGCCGGGTCCCTGTAGTCGACCTTGATGTCGTTGGCCCAGTTGCGGTGCACGTCGCCGGTGAGTACGACGGCGTTGCGGACGTTCGCGTCCACCCAGCCCTGGGTGATGCGGCGGCGGGAGGCGGCGTAGCCGTCCCACCCGTCCATGGAGACGTCGTCGATCTCCGGGGCCTTGTTGCGGTCCTTTTCGGCGAAGAAGACCTGCTGGCCCAGGATGTCCCAGCGCTGGGTGGAGTTCTTGAAGCCGTCCAGCAGCCATTTCTCCTGCTCGGCGCCGGTGATGGTGCGGTCCTCGGCGAGGCGTTCGGTGACGTTCTTCTTCCAGCCGTCCCCGGCCAGCTGGTCGTCCCGGTACTGCCGGGTGTCCATCATGTGGAAGTTGGCCAGCTGGCCCCACTGGATGGTGCGGTAGATCTTCATGTCGACCCCGGCCGGCACGGACGAGGCCCGCAGCGGCATGTTCTCGTAGTACGCCTGGAACGCGGCGGTGCGGCGCTGCCGGAACCGCTCGGTGGTGTCGTTCAGCTGCCCGGCGTCCTTGTTCTCCGGGATCTCGTCCGCCCAGTTGTTGTCCACCTCGTGGTCATCCCACACCACCAGCCACGGCGCGACCGCGTGCGCGGCCTGCAGGTCGGCGTCGGACTTGTACTGCGCGTGCCGCTGCCGGTAGCCCTGCAGAGTGGAAGTTTCGGGGCCCTGGTGGTCGCGCGGGTTGCCGCCGCCGATCACGTAGCTGTCCTTCTTGTACTCGTAGATGTAGTCGCCCAGGTGCAGCACCAGGTCCGGGTGGTCCTGGGCCAGCCGCGAGTAGGCGGTGAAGTAGCCGTGCTCGTACTGCGAGCAGCTGGCGAACGCCATGGCCAGCGCCGCCGGCGTCTCGTGCGGCGCCGGGCTGGTGAGGGTGCGGCCCACCACGCTGATGTGCTTACCCGTGCGGAACCGGTAGAAGTACTCGCGCCCCGGGCGGAGGCCCTTGAGTTCGACGTGCACCGAGTGCGCCGTTTCGATCCGGGCATGCTCGACGCCGCGGGCTACTACGGTGCGCATGCCGGCGTCTTCAGCCACTTCCCACGCCACCGCGACGTTGCGGGAGGGCATGCCACCCAGGCCGTCCTCGGCGATCGGGTCCAGTGCCAGCCGGGTCCAGATCACAAAGCCGTCCGGCCAGGGCTCGCCGGAGGCGATACCCAGCAGGAACGGATCGGTGCGGAGACCGGCGTCGTCCGCTGTTGAAACGGCGACGGCGGCACCCGGCCAGGCGGCGACGAGCCCGGCCCCGAGGCCGGCGGAAAGGAGGGATCTGCGTGAAATGTTGTCCATGGCTTCCAACGTATTGAGGCCGGTTGGACAGTTTGTAAGGGCGGCGTGAATGCGTGGTTAACTGCGTGACAAGACCTGTCGATTTGGAGCAGTTTCTACTTCCTGGAGTTCAACGCGTCGAACTGCTCCTGCCAAAGGGATAACTCCTCATCGACGTAGCGCCTGTGGGCAGGAGTCCATTTGGGCCAGATGTCGGGCGAGGCCGGGACTGGTGCGGGCCGCGGTGCCCGGTCGGGGGCGGGGGGAACTTTGCGCTTGGGGCTAACGGGGGTCTTCCGCAGTGCTTTCGGCCGGCTCTTCCTCCTGGTGGCCAGGGCCGTAACGTGCGTCAGCCCGATGATTAGACCGTAAATGCCCCAGAAGATGCCGAGCAGGACCAGGGCAACGAGAAACAATGCAAGGTAAAACAGGATCCCTGCTGCAGGGATTAGTAGCACCATGGTCTATTCCACCGGTCCACCGTCGTTTGGATGAGGTTTGTTCGGCTATCCAGCAGCTTCTGGCAGGGGCGGCTGCATAACTGCCGCCCCTACCCACATGTAGTAGCCGGCAGCCACCATGGCGAGCCCAAAAGGTATGGCGAGCAGGACAGCAGGTGTTTGTTCATTGGCTGCCAGCAACGCGACAGTGCTGACCACAAAGACGATCCCGAGCCATCGTGGAAGAACACCTGAACGGAGAATGAAGACCCCGATCATCAGGAGGCCTGCGATGATAGCCAGCAGCCCGGGGATGACAAAATAGGGCATCCCTGGGAAGTCGCCGGCGAAGAATACCGTCTGGATGAGCGCGCCCGTAAACAGCAGGATGAGACCAACTGCGGCCGTAATCAGGCCAGCGTTCGCAAGCTTGAGGTACTGGCCGGATCGCCGTGCAAGGAGTGCCATACCGGCTACGCCAACCAGTATGAGAAGGGACGCGACAGAGGCTGCCAAAGG
Source organism: Pseudarthrobacter sp. (assembly GCF_036675385.1). NCBI lineage: Bacteria > Bacillati > Actinomycetota > Actinomycetes > Micrococcales > Micrococcaceae > Pseudarthrobacter > Pseudarthrobacter sp. Next base: position 6,202 of record NZ_JAKFFD010000059.1, read on the forward strand.
GGCAAACCCGGTCGATGTACGCATGGCTCTTGTTTCGCATTCCAAGCCGATGCAGCCGATCGGTTCCAGATTGTGTAGGAATGCGGCCAAGACGCACAGCACGCCGCCGAGCATCGCTGCGGCGCCAGCCCATCTGGGGAATTGCCCTGCCCAGAATCGGTCGTCGAAATTTCCCCGGGCCATCGTCAACCGCCATCTCTCTGGAGACCGCCAGTGTGTCTTCCTATGCTGGACCGGGCCGGTGTGGCGGTCAAGAGCCGTTTGCCAGGCACAGAAGGATCCGCATGAATTCCTTGAGGCGGGTCGCCGTGCGGGAAGTGAGAGAGGGTCCTGGGGTTCCTGACCGGTCGGACGGCGGGGCCGGGGGAATTGCCCTGATCGGCAGGCTCAAGCGGCGGGCAACTATCGTTGCAGCTCCAGGCGGAACACCCAGAGAAGGACGTCCTCGCCGGGCACGTACCAGTCGCGCTTCGGAACCCTCTGGAAACCCAGGGATTCGTAAAGAGCATGTGCCCGTCCCATAAACGTCGCGCTCGTAATGCTGATCGCCCTGATTGCGGGCAGCGACTGCGCGTGTTCAATGACCCTGCGGACTACAACGCGACCAATCCCGCCGCCCTGAACCGCAGGATCAACGGCCAGCATCCGGAACTCCAGCTCATTGTCCACCGCGATCTCGCTGTACGGCCGGCCTGCGAAGGTCAGCGTCACGGCCGCGACCACCGCGCCGGAGGCTTCGGCCACCCACACTTCGGCATGCTCCGCCCGGTGTTCCACGTCCTCAAGCACGCTCATGTACGGGTGATCGGCGGTGAAATGCCCCGCATGGAGGTACGCCTCCCGAGTGATTCTCCGGACCTCTGCGTGATCGGCGGGCGTTGCCTGCCTGAGGACCAGATTCACCGTCCAACAACCCCGGCCCCAGCGACCCGGGCAACGTACTCCTCGAGCAGGGCCAGAGCCGGCTGCGAAGATGGATCGCCCACAGCGTCCGCCCCCACGGCGTTGGCGGCCGCCAGCGCCGTGGAGTAGTCAAGTCCCGCGCCGAGTGCCAGGACCAGGGCCGCGCAGAACGCGTCGCCCGCGCCGATGGTGTTCGCCACCGTCACTGCGGATGCGGGAGCCTCTGCCACCCGGCGCCCGTTCTCGAACATCGCGGAGCCGTCCTTGCCGTACGTCACGGCCACCAGCTTGGCCGCGGCGAGGGCGGGGATTAGGGCGTACTCGCTCTCGTTGACGATCACCAAGTCGCAGCGTTCCAGCAGCTCGGCCGGCAAGTCCATCGCTGGTGCGGCGTTCAGCACAAAGTACCCGGCGGGCCGCCTGGCGGCCTCCAGTACCACGGGCAGGCCCACCTCCAGCTGGCACAACACCGTCTCCTCGGGGCCGAACTCCACGCCCTCCAGGGAGAGGCTGGAGTTGGCGCCCGGGCAGACGACAATCTGGTTCTCGCCGTCGCGGTCCACCACAATCAGCGCCGTCCCGGTCGCCTCCGGATGGACCGCGACGTCAGAGGTGTCGACGCCGGCGCTCGCCAGCGCGTCAAGCATCCGCTGCCCCTGGGCGTCGCTGCCCACGGCGCCGACCATCCGGGTATTCCCGCCCAGCCGTGCAGCCGCCGCGGCCTGGTTGGCGCCCTTGCCGCCCGGCTGTTCGGAGAGCACCGCCCCGCCGATGGTTTCGCCGGCAGTGGGGAGTCTCTCGGCGGTGGCGATCAGGTCCAGGTTGATGCTGCCGACGACGGTGACGGCAGGAAGTCGATTGCTCATGGGAAGTCTCTCTCGAGGCGAAGCCGGAAGTGGCCGGATTAGGAAATAGTCTACGACATGGTTGTACTTGTGCGTCATACATGGTTGTATAACAACTCGAATCGCCATTCCGGATGATTCAGCTCGAACAAAGGAGTTTGATGTGAACACCCCAACGTCGGTTGCCGCCTCCCCGCCGGTCAGCGCGGAACAGCCCGCCTTCGCCGGCCGCCGCGCCGCCCTGCTGATCTCCACCCTGCTGCTGGGCGTGCTGTCCTTCCAGCTCAACGCCAGCATGGTGACCCCTGCACTGCCCCAGATCGCCGCCGCATTCGGCCAGAGTGCGGACAGCGCCGCGCCCGTGCAGTCCATGTTCTTCCTGGCCGGCGCCATCGCCGGGCCCGTGATCGGCCGCTGGAGCGACTTCATCGGCCGCCGCGCCGCCCTGCTCCTGGTCCTCGGCATCATGGGCGCCGGCACCATCCTCTGCATCGCCGCCCCCACGCTGCCCCTGCTCGTCACCGGCCGGTTCCTGCAGGGCGTCTCCAGCGCCGTGTTCGCGCTCGCCTACATCGTGCTCAGCGAGAATCTGCAGGCGAAGGTCTTCGGCACCTCCGTGGGCATCATCGCCGCCATCAACGGCGGAGTGGGGGGCGTGGACGGCTACGTGGGCGGGCTGATGGCCGAGACCCTCGGCTTCCGCTCCATCTTCGTGGTCGTGCTGGTCCTCACCGCCATCGCCGCCGCCTGCATCATCAAGATTGTTCCGGCCGGACGGCCGCGGGGCGTGCGCGGCGCCATGGACTGGTGGGGCGCCGGATCCCTCTCCGTGTTCCTTGTGTTCATCACCTACTTCGTCTCCGGCGGATCCGCCGCCGGCTGGACAGCGCCCAGCACCCTGGCACTGCTCGCCGCCACCATCGCGTCCTTCGCCGCCTTCTGGAGCATCGAGAAACGGCGCACCAACCCTCTCATCGCAGTCCACCACCTGCGCTCCCGCCAGGTCTGGCCCGTCATCGCCACCACCGTCCTGACCCTCGCCGGCATCTTCGCCATCATCAACTTCACCGTGGTGCTCCTCAGCCAGGACGCCGGTGCCGGCTTCGGGCTGACCGCATCAGTTTCCGCGCTGCTGTTCCTCACCCCGGCCGCCCTGATCGGCGTCTTCGCCGCACCTCTCGCTGGCTGGCTCGCCGACCGGCGCGGCTGGATCAAGACCCTCCGCGCCGGCACCGGACTGAGCCTGGCGTGCGCTATCGCAGCCGCCATGTTCTCGGACAACCAGATCGCGGTGCTGATCGCCGTTGCGGCCCTGGGCATCTTCTACAACGGCTTCTTCCTCACCGCCATCAACGGGCTCTCGGTGCTGCTCTCACCCAAGGAAGCCCCGGCTGCCCTGCCCGGCATCAACGGTGCCTCCTTCGGCATCGGGGCGAGCCTCGGCGTCGTCCTCGTGGCACCCTTCGCCGCCCAGGCCACCGCCGCCGGGTACACCACCGCCCTCTGGATCTCGGTGGCCATTACGGCCGCAGCGTTCATCGTCAGCCTCTTCGTCGCCGCCCCCAAGGGCGAGACGGTCTAACTCCCTTCGACCGAAAGAGAACCTCCGCCATGACCGACACCTTTCCGTTCTACCTGGACTGCGACACCGGAATCGACGACGCCCTCGCCCTGGCCTACCTGCTGGCGGCCCCCACCGCTGACGTGGTTGGCATCGGGACCGTCAGCGGCAACGTCAGTGCCGCCGTCGGCGCCCGCAACACCCTGGACCTGCTCCAGCTCGCCGGCCACGCGCACATTCCCGTGGCGCTCGGCGCCCACGATCCGCTGGCCGGGCAGTTTGGCGGCGGGGCGCCGTGGGTGCACGGAGAGAACGGGGTCGGCGGGGTTTCCCTTACGACGGCGTCCGCCACGTTGGAGTCCGAGAGTGCGGCCGAGATGCTGGTTCGGCTCGCCCATGAGTATCCGGGAACGCTGCGGGTGCTCGCCATCGGCCCGCTGACCAACATCGCCGAGGCGCTGCGCCTGGACCCCGCGCTGCCCTCGCTCGTGGACGAAATCACCATCATGGGCGGGGCGGCCCTGGCCCCCGGGAACATTAGCCCGGTGGCGGAAGCCAACATCTTCAACGACCCCGAGGCCGCCGCCCTGGTGCTGGCCGCCGACTGGGACGTGACCCTGGTGCCGCTGGACGTCACAATGGCCAACGTCCTGGAGGAAAGCCACCGGCAGGAACTGCTCGCCGCGGACCACCCGGTCCCGCAGGCCCTCGGCGACATGCTGGGCTACTACTTCCGGTTCTATGAGGGCATCTTCGGCCGGCCCTGCTCCGCCATGCACGATCCGCTGGC
>NZ_JAKFFD010000083.1:0-10166 GCF_036675385.1 Pseudarthrobacter sp.
TCATGTCGTTGCCCGTCACCTGGATCAGGCTCGCAATAATGAACGGCGTGGTGCCTCCGAAAATCGCCACGGCGAAGTTGTAGGCGATGCCCATGGCCCCGTAGCGGTGGGCCGTGGGGAACAACGCCGGCAGCGCCGAGGCGAGATTCGCAACGTAGAACGTGACCGGGAAGGCGACCAGGGCAAGGCCGGTGAGCGTGGCCGGGATGGTCCCGATATCGATCAGAATGAACGCGGGCAGCGACAGGACCACTGTGCTGATGGCACCGATCCACAGCACGGGGCGCCGGCCGATCCGGTCCGAGAGATGACCGGTCAGCGGGATGCACAGGGACATGGCCACCAGGACCGGGATGGTCAGGAGAGTCCCGTTGATCTCGTCGTACCCCTTGTTGGTGGTCAGGTACGTGGGCATGTAGGACGTCAGGGCGTAGCCCACCGTATTGGCGGCTGCCACGAGGATCATGGCCAGCACGATCCTCTGCCAGTAGGCCTTGAAGATTCCCACCGGGCCCATGGGGCCGAGCACCTCACCGGTTTCGGGATGCCTGGCCACTTCGGCCTCTGCCTCGAGGGTTGCCTGGAACGCGGGCGATTCCTCAATTTTCATCCGGAAGTAGATCGCGATGATGCCGAGGGGACCGGCGATCAGGAACGGAATGCGCCAGCCCCAGGCCTCCATCCCGGCCTGGCCCAGGGTCAGCTGGAGACCGGACACCAAAGCCGCCCCTATGGCAAAGCCCAGGTAGCTGCCCATGTCCAGGAAGCTGGCGAAGAAGCCGCGGCGGTGGTCCGGGGAGTGTTCACTGACGAACGTCGTGGCGCCTGCGTACTCGCCACCGGTGGAAAAGCCCTGCACCAGCTTGGTGACCACCAGCAGCACGGCGGCCCAGATGCCCAGCACCGAGTACCCCGGGAGGAGGCCGACGACGAAGGTCGCCGCGGCCATGAGCATCAGGGTCATGGCCAGGACCTTCTGGCGGCCGATCTTGTCGCCCAGCCAGCCGAAAAAGACGCCACCCAGGGGGCGGGCGATAAACGTGGCTCCGAAGGTTCCCAGCAGGAACAGGTTCTGCACGGCCTTGTCGGCTTCCGGCAGGAACACCGGCCCCATGGTGGTGATCAAATAACCGAACACACCGACGTCGTACCACTCCATCGTGTTGCCGACGATGGTCCCGCCGAGCGCTTTCCTGAGGGTCCGGTGGTTAACAACATTGACGTCGGAAACGCGGAGACGGCGTTTCTTGAGCGGTTGCTGGGTCATGCTCGCCCCACCTTCAGATTGAGGTGGCGAATCAGCTGGCATACAGACACTTTGGTTCCTCCGATGGAGGTCACACGCCACCGACGGATGGCGCCGTCTTTGGCGTGGACTCACCGCGACGGCGGAGCCCAGGTGTCCGGCAATCGTGCCGGGCTGTCGAGAAGAGTCGGAGGTCCGATCGTGGGGAAGCGCCCTGTGTTAGGTCCTGTCCCATGGGTCATTCCGGCTCATTTAAGGTACTCCGACCATTTTGGCACCGCCGCCCGGGCACAGCAATGAAATTCGGTGAGAAAAGGGTTCATCAGGGGGCCGTTCAGAAGCTGGTGGCTACCGCGGAACAAGCCGCCACAGGGACGTGACCTCGGCCGCGCGCGCCTCGAACAGAGGATCGTCGCGGTCCGATGCCTTCGGATGCGTCGGCTTGGTGTCGAGCCGTTCGATCACCGTCAGCCCGGCCGCGTTGATGGCGGCCAGCAGATCCTCACGGGTCCGCAGGCCAAGGTGCTCGGCCAGGTCGGAGAGGACAAGCCAGCCCTCACCGCCCGGCTCCAGATGGTCGGGGAGTTCGTTCAGGAAGCGGAACAGCATCCTGCTCCCGGGGTCGTAGACGGCGCTGTCCAGGGTGGAATGCGGCGTGGCCGGAATCCAGGGCGGGTTGCACACCACGAGCGGCGCCCGTCCGGGCGGGAACATGTCGGTCAGGACGGCCTCAGCACGGTCCTGGACACCGAGGTTCCGGAAATTCTCACCGGCGCAGGCGATGGCCCGCGGTTCATTGTCCGTCCCGATCACGCGGTGGACGCCACGGCGCGCGAGGATGGCAGCGAGCACCCCGGTGCCGGTTCCGACGTCGAACGCCAGCGTGTCAGCGGGCAGCGGCGCGGCGGCCACGAGATCCACATACTCACTCCGGGTGGGGAAGAACGTGCCATAGTGCGGGTGGATGCGGCCCTGCAGGGCATCGACGTAGACGCCGTTCCGTCGCCACTCGTGGGCGCCAATTGCCCCGACAAGCTCATGCAGGGACACCACGGAAGATTCGCCGATATCGCCGTACGCTTCAGCGGCAGCCTCCCGGATATCCGGTGCGCGGCGCAGCGGCACCACAGGGCCCGGATCAAGGGGAATCAGCAGCAGGCCGAGAATGCGTGCACGGTGCGAGCGGGACTGGCGGTGCCGATAGAACTTTTCGGCCGGAGTTCCTGCGATCTTCTTCCCGGCGCCTACCCGCCGGTCCATGGCGTTGAGGATCTGCCGCGCGTTGTGGAAGTCACCGTGCCAGAGCATCGCGATCCCCTGTGACGCCATCCGGTTCGCCTCATCGGCCGTGAGGGAGTCGGTGACCACTTCGACGCGCGTCGGCGCCGGCCTGCCGTTCGCCGAGCGCCACCGCGCGGTGTTGCTCTCGCCAGCCTCGACCCAGGACACGACGGCGGGATCATCCACCGCAGCTGTGCGCGAGGGCTCAAGGGCCGACGTCGGGATTCCCACGGGAGCTGGTGTGTCGGTAGTGATTTGGATCCATTCCAAGAGTCTGGGGGCCGCGGAGAGTGGCGATTGCGGCGGGCCAATATGGCCATCCACCCTGCCTTGTCAGGATACAGGGGTGCCGTGGCGGCCCCCACCGCCCGATCCTGGTCAGACCTCGGAGGGGAATGGGGCCGTCCTAGCTATCACCGCTCTTTTCGTGGCGTCATGTTCCGTCTGGAGTCACAGCTGGATTTCTGGCAGCCGCTTGACCGGGGTCCAATCAGTGTCGGCAAGAACTGGACCGTTGTATCCCCTGACCCAAACCTCATCCAGCGAAAGCTGGGTGGCGCTGTCCTCAAAACGGGCCAGTAGGGCCTTTCGGCCTATGGCCGCAGGCCAGGGACGTTCGCCCCTAGCGGCGTTCCGCCAACCCGGCGCAGGGTTGTACCGGTAGGCGAAGACGCGTGGGGGCAAACGCCCGCGGGCCCCTACGCCAACGACTGGCCAGGCCGCGGGCTCTGAGGACATCCGGAAATGTCAATCGATAAGCATCGGCTTCCGCAGCTCAGGCGGGCTGCCAAGCCCCGAAGCCAACGTGGTGAGGCTCTCCGCCGGGGGCTGCTCGCGGCAGGGGCTCTGTCCTCGCTGTCATACGTGGTTGCCACCGACGGTTTGGCGGCGGCCCGGTGGGAGGGTTACCGCCGCACTGAACAGATGGTGAGCGAACTGTTCGCCGTCGGCTCCCCCGGCCGGGACGTCCTGGTCCCCTTCATGTGGCTCTACGCGCTGCTGTTCACGGCATTCGGCGTCGGCGTCTGGATTTCTGCGCGCGGCCACCGCGCCCTGCGGATCGGCGGCGGCCTGCTCATCGGGTACGGGTTGTGGAACATCGTGGGCGGCTTCTATCCGCTGACGCTCGGTGAAGAAGCGTCGATTCCCATGCATATCGTGGCCACCACCGTGCAGCTTGCCCTCATGGTCGCGGCAATGTGCTTCGTGGCAGTGGGGTTCCACGGCAGGATGCGTGTCTACTCGTTCGTTTCGCTCGCTGTTTGCGCGGGCATGGGCGTGGTGGCGTTTGTGGCGGCCCCGGGACCGAACCTCGTGCTGGGCATCGGCGAACGGATCAGCATCGGGGCGTTTCTGCTCTGGGTGGCGGTCCTCGCGGTGGCGTTGTGGAAACGGCCAGCGGCGGACGGTGCAGGCAGGCACTAAAGGGCCCGGGAAGCCATGGCGTACAGGTCGGCAACCTCGTCCGGCCGCTCCAGCTGCTTTCCAATCGCCAGACGGATGCTCTGCCGATGGCCACTGCGGATAGCTCCGCCCGAGGCGCCGCCCGCCGCGACACCGTGCGATGCCAGCACCAGCAGCGCCTGCTGCTCATTGAGCACCGGCACCCATAAACCCAGCCCGTCATCATGGCTTTCGACCACGACACCGCGGTCGGCGAGAAGTTCCGCCATCTGGGTTCGTCGTTTAGCATATTCGGTGCGCGCACGCTGCACCTGCGCCCTCACTGCATCGCTTGTCAGCATCCATGCCAGCGCATTCTGCAACGTGCGGCTGGTCCAACCCGCCCCGAACTGCCTGTAAAGCCTGGCCCTTTCCATCGGCTCGGCCGGTCCGCCCACGACGGCCAGCCGGAGGTCCGGACCGTGGGATTTGGAGTAGCTGCGGACCAGCACGGTCTGCGACGGAAGAAGCGCGCCCAGGCCCGCATACGGTCCGAGGGCGAGGTCCCCCAGTCCGTCATCCTCAATGATGAGCACCCGCGTATCCCGCAGTACCTCAGCAATTAGATCCCGACGCTCGGGCGTCATGTTTGTGCCCGACCGGGAGTTAGCGCATGGTTCATAAATGAACGCCACGGGCTGCTTGGTGAGGGCCTGTTTGAGGGACTCCGCGATGGGTCCGTCAGCGTCAGTCGCCACGGGAACAACCACGACGCCGGCCAGCTCAAGGATGTCCAGCAGCCGAGGGGTTGCCGGGTCTGCCACCGCAACGTGCTGCCCGGGAAGGATGCTCGAGGATACGAGCAAGAGAATGCCCTCGTACCCGCCATTCACCGCGAGCCAGCTGTCCGGTTCCCACCCCCAGCCGGGCTTCACGGCATTTACCAGTGCCGGCGTGATTCCGGGCCTCCGGTAGGAGTTCTGCTCTGGATCAGGGGCCGCATTGGCGACAGCCTGCGCCAAGTCGGGCAACAGCAGCGGATCCGGCGCGGCCAGCGTCAGGTCCAGCACATCTCCCTGCCAGTACCTGGAGACATTCTCAAACCTCTGCGGAGCAAGCAGGGCCGGGCGCTCCAGGACACGGATTCCCTGCCGGCCGGACCCTTCGATCACGCGCTGCTTCCGGAGAATGTTCCACGCCGCCGAGACCGTTCCGGGACTTACGGCCAACCGCGCAGCAAGGGCACGGACCGTGGGCAGCTGGACTCCGGCGGCCACCTCGCCTGCCCGGATCAGCTGCGTAACCGTGGTGGCAATGCCCGCAGCTGACGCCTCCGAAATTTGGGCGCTGAGCCACGCCGCCGACAGGTGTGTTCCTTCGGCTGTCACCTCTACAGATTCCATCAAAACCCCTTAGTTATGTTCAGTAACATATACCCTCTTGTGCCAGATGCACAACTGAACATACGGTGTTGTCCGTAGCCCACATCACATCGGTCTGGCTGGCAACGGAGATCGCAGTTAGGAAACTTCAGTGAAACAAATTCAATTGGCCACCCGGAACTGGGACCATGTGATCCCTTTGGCTTTGGGCGACGTGCCCCAGGAAAACTACGCATTTGAGCGCCGGGAGATCACCCCCGACCTCTGGTCCGAGCCAGGGCTCGACGGCGGCGAGACCTCGTTCAGCCGTTACATCAGGGCCCGGGCCGCCGGCGACTACTCGGTCACCGCCCTGCCGGTCTTCATCATGCGGGGCTTCCGTCACCGGTGCATCATTACCCGCACTGAATCTCCGTTCGAGACGGCGGCGGACCTCCGCGGCGCCCGGATCGGGCTGACGGGATGGGTGGACACAGGCAACACGTGGACCCGCGCCGTGCTCCGTCAGGCCGGGGTGGGCATCGCGGACGCTGAATGGCGCGTCGGCAGGCTCACAGCGGGCCACCCCATCCAGGACAGGATCGGCCCCGTCGAGGTGTCGGAGAACGTTCAGCCCTGCGAAAACGAGGAACCCATGGTGGACATGCTCCTCCGCGGTGCACTGGACGCCGTGATGACGCCCTTCATGCCGGCAGGATTCTACGAGCCCGGCTCTCCGTTGCGCACGCTCTTCAGGGACTCCCGGGCAGCCGAAGAAGAGTACTACCGGTCAACGGGCTATGTGCCCGGGATCCACCTGCTGGCAGTTCAGACCCGGGTTCTCGAGGAAAACCCGGCGGCTGCACAGGAACTGGTGGACCTTTTCGAATCCTCCCGGAGCCTGAGCGACAGCCGCCGCGGAAAACTCCAGGACATTACGCCCTGGCAGAACGAGGCCCTCGCGGAAACCACCCGCGTCTTTGGTGCTAACTGGATGGCAACCGGTTGGAAACACAACCAACTTATGATCAATGGCCTGCAGACAGAGATGATCGCCCAGGGCCTGTTGGCCAGCCAACTGGCGGACGACGTCCTCTTCCCCTTCAAGCCGGAACCCTCCGAAGCTTTGTCCTGACTAACACCCGGCGGCAACCCTCCGCGCCGCCCCTTCACCCGATGAATCCCCCAAGGCAGACAGGTATGAACATGAAAACATCAAGCAAACTCGGTGCCGTAACCGCCGTCGTCGCCCTCGCCCTGACCGGTTGTTCCGTCGACTCCAGCCCCGCGGGCTCCACTTCCGGCTCCGCCGCAAGCTCAGCCGCACCGCAGGCTTTCACCCAGGAACTGCACGATGCCCTGCCTGACAAGATCAAAACAGCCAAGAAGATTGTGGCCGTCAACAACGGATCCTTCCCCCCGTACACAATCGTCGGTGCCAACGGCGAAATGGACGGCGCAACTGCTGATATTTCCCACGCCATGGGAGAACTCCTGGGCGTCGAAATCGAACACGTCACCGTTGACGGGCTGGCCAGTGTCCTCGGCGGCATGGCCGCCAACCGCTATGACATGGACCTCGGCCCCGTGGGCGACTTCAAAGAGCGCCAGAAACAGGGAACGTTCGTTGACTGGGTCCAGGAATTCGTGGTCTTCGCCGTCCGGAAGGGAAACCCTGCCGGCATCTCGGACCTCGAATCGACGTGTGGAAAGAAAGTCGCAGTGATGGCCAGCGGCTCTGCTGAAAAGGTCATCAAGGCCCACTCGGAGAAATGCACTGCCGCCGGCAACCCTGCCATCGACGTGCAGTCCTACAAAGATCAGCCGACGGCGATCCTGTCCGTCCAGTCAAGCCGTGCCGATGCCTTCTTCTCTTCGCAGGCACCGCTGACGTACTTCGTGGAGCAGGCCAACGGTGCCCTCGAACTGACCGGTACCGGCGAGAAGAACGGCTTCAGCGACCTCTTCCAGGGCGCCGTAGTGCCCAAGGATTCGCCGATGGCAGACATCCTCCTCAAGGCGTTCAACATTCTGTATGAAAACGGAACCTACGAAAAGATCATGAAAGACCACAAGCTCGACGGCAACATGATCGACGAACCCGGACTCAACCTGGGTGTCTCCTGATGCCAACACTGACCGGAACGTCCCCTGTGACCGAATCCCAGCTTGACGTCTCGCACGCCTCCCGCCGCAAGCACCCCTGGCGGCTCGTCGCCGTCGGCGTGATTGCCGTACTCGCCGCGCAACTGCTCCAGCTCTTCATCACCAACGAGCGCTTCGGGTGGGGAACAGTCGCCAAGTACCTCTTCTCTGACGTCATCGTCAGCGGACTGCTCATGACGCTCGGACTCACGGTGGTGGCGATGCTCCTGGGCACCGTCCTCGGAGTTCTCCTGGCCATCTGCCGCATTTCAAAGAACCCGGTCCTGAGCGGCTTCGCCGCCGGCTACATCTGGTTCTTCCGCGGAACACCCCTCCTGGTCCAGCTCATCTTCTTCTACAACCTCTCGGCCCTGGTTCCCGCGCTCTCCTTCGGCATCCCGTTCGCACCGCCGATGTGGTCCATGGAAACCAATTCCGTGGTCACTCCGATGCTGGTCGCCGTCCTGGGCCTGGGACTCCACGAAGCCGCCTACATGGCAGAGATTGTGCGCGGCGGGCTGCTCTCCGTTGACCCGGGCCAGCGCGAAGCCGGCTATTCCGTGGGAATGACCAACTACCGGGTCATGCGGCGGGTGATTCTCCCCCAGGCAATGCGCTTCATTATTCCGCCCACGGGCAACCAGGTCATCAGCATGCTGAAGGCAACCTCGCTGGTGAGCGTCATCGCCATGGCGGACCTGTTCTACACCGCGCAGTCGATCTACAACCGGACGTTCGAAACCATCCCGCTGCTGCTCGTGGCCGTGATCTGGTATCTCGTGCTGACCACGTTGCTCAACATCGGCCAGGGGTTTATTGAACGGCACTATTCCCGCAGTTCCAAGCGGGACGAGCCGGGATTCTTCCAGTTCCTGACCGGCGGGCTCAAGCGTCCCGCAAAGCGTGCAAGCGCCCCCGCCGCCGGAAGCGTGCAGGCTCCCGTCAAAGACAATGGAGAAATACTGTGATCGAGACAGTTACAGTGCCCCACGAAACAGCCGCCCTGACCACCGGCCCGGTCCTCGTCGCGAAGGGTGTCCGGAAGAGCTTCGGCAACACCGAGGTCCTCTCCGGCATCGATCTGGAAGTCACGCAAGGCGAAACCGTGGTCATCCTTGGCCCCTCGGGCTCCGGCAAGTCAACCTTCCTTCGGTGCATCAACCTCCTGGAGGACCTGAACGGAGGCCGGATCCTGGTCGACGGCAAGGACGTGGGCTTTGAAGTCAAGCACGGCCGGCTCCATGAACTTGCCCCAAGCCAGGTAGCCCGCCGGCGCCAGGACATCGGGATGGTGTTCCAGCAGTTTAACCTTTTTGCTCACATGACCGTCCTGCAGAACATCATCGAAGCCCCCGTGGGCATCAAGAAGGAATCCCGGGCCGAGGCGACGGCGCGGGCCAGGAAACTGCTGGCCCAGGTCAACCTGGAGGGCAAGGAAGACGCCTACCCCCGCCAGCTTTCCGGCGGCCAGCAGCAGCGTGTGGCCATCGCCCGTGCCTTGGCGATGCGCCCCAAGCTCATGCTGTTCGATGAGCCGACCTCCGCCCTGGACCCGGAACTGGTGGGCGAGGTCCTCACCACCATGCGCGAGCTTTCGGCCACCGGCTTGACCATGGTGGTGGTCACCCACGAGATCAGCTTTGCCCGTGAGGCCGCCGACCGGGTGGTCTTCATGGACGGCGGCGTCGTGGTGGAGCAGGGTACGCCTGAGCAAGTCATCGGCAACCCGCAGCACGAACGGACGCGCAGCTTCCTGGCGCGCTTCCTGTAGACCGATGAGCGTCAACATCAGACCGGAGAACATCCCCATGACCAGCACCCTTGCTACACCCACGCCCACAGATCTCATCGGAGGGGCGTTAGGGAGAGACACATCGCTGGCCAGCGACCTGGTGGCGTTCCGGCGGGAAATGCACGCCGATCCAGAACTCGGACTGGAACTGCCACGCACCCAGGGCCGCGTGCTCGAGGCTCTGCGCGGCCTGGACCTGGAGATCACCCTCGGCACGAACTCCACGTCGGTGGTAGCCGTGCTGCGCGGCGGGCTCCCTGCCGCGTCCGGAACAGCAAGACCGTCAGTTCTCCTGCGCGGCGACATGGACGGGCTTCCCATTACGGAGAAGACCGGCGTGGCCTTCGCCTCCGCCAACGGGGCAATGCACGCGTGCGGCCACGATCTCCATACCGCCGGACTCATCGGGGCCGCCAAGCTCCTGCACGCCGTCCGGGACCGGCTCCCCGGCGATGTCATTTTTATGTTCCAGCCGGGCGAGGAAGGGCACGGCGGCGCCGAGATCATGATCGCCGAAGGGGTCCTGGACGCGGCGGGGCCCCGTCCCATCGCGGCCTACGGGGTCCACATGGCCTCCGACGCCCCAGCGGGTCTGTTCACCACCCGCCCGGGTTCGTACATGGCGGCCATGGGCGAACTGCAGGTGGAAGTCCTGGGACGGGGCGGACACGGATCGAGGCCCTTCCAGACGCTCGATCCGGTGCAGGTCGCCGCCGAAATGGTGGGGGCCCTGCAGACCTTCGTGACGCGCAGGTTCAACGTTTTCGACCCCGTAATCCTCACCGTGGGAAAGTTCGCGGGCGGAACGGCAGCCAACATCATTCCCGATACCGCTGCTTTCACGGCGGGAGTGCGGTCCTTCAGCCCGGCCGTGGGACAGCGCCTGCAGCAGGAACTTCCGGCCATGCTGCGAACGCTTGCCGAGGCACACCAGCTCACCGCGAATGTTTCTTTCACG